>NZ_DASZTJ010000125.1:0-3329 GCF_035548235.1 Rhodopila sp. | reverse complement strand
GTCCAGCAGTTCCAAGTACAGATGATACGCCCGCGTGACGTCGAACGCCGGGCGGGCCGAGCGGTCGACCGCCACGCCGGCCTTTTCCAGCCGGTCGGCCAGGGCGTGCAGTGCCGCCACGGTCTCGGCGTCCGTCGTCTGTCCCGGCTGTTCGGCCCAGAGCGCGACGCGCAGGTCCTTCAGGCTGGAAAAGCCGGGGGCCGGCAGGTTGTAGGTCATGCCCGTCTCATCCGGGTCGGGCCCGGCGAGCGCGTCCAGCGACACCGACAGGTCGGCGGCGGAGCGCGCGATCGGCCCCAGGACCGAGATGTCGATGCCGGCCGCGGGGCTGGTCTGCGGGTCGGCATAGTTCGCGCACAGGCCGAAGGTCGGCTTGTGGCCGAACACCCCGCAGAAATGCGCCGGCACCCGGATCGAACCGCCGATATCGGTGCCGATCTCCAGCCCCGTCAGCCCGGCCGCCAGCGCCGCGGCCGACCCGCCCGAGGACCCGCCCGGCGTGTGCGCGAGGTTCCAGGGGTTCGAGGTCGCGCCGTAGACCGGGTTGTAGCTCTGCCAGTCGGCCAGGTCGACCGGCACGTTGGTCTTGCCGAAGATGACCGCCCCCGCCGCCTCCAGCCGCCGCAGCGGCAGGGCGGTGACGGCGCAGGGCGTGTCCTTCAGCTCCGCGTGGCCGCGCGTGGTCGGCAGGCCCTGGACGTCGAAGCTCTCCTTCACCGTCATCGGCACGCCGAACAGCGGCGCCGACTTGTCGGCCTGGGAATCGAGCGCCTTGGCCCGCGTCCGCGCCCGCTCGAAGTCGCGGACGACGACCGCGTTGATACGGTTGTCCAGCCGCTCCGTCCGGCCGATGTAGTGATCCAGCAGTTCCAGCGCGCCGATCCTGCCGGTCCGGACCAGGTCGGCCAGTTGCGTGGCGGAAAGGAAAGTCGGGTCCATCTTGCCTTGTCCCGGAAGTGTCGCCGGCAGGCTCGCACCCGGCGGGGAATGGTGCAACGCGGTTATGGGCCGCCGCCATCGGGGCCACCGTTCGGAAAGGCGACCTGGCGGAGGAAGTCGGCCGAGTAGTCGATCTCCTCGGGCCAGGTGACGCCGGCGCCGTCGGGCAGCAGGATCATTGTCCGCACGAAATAGTCGCCCTCGCGCAGCGGCGTGAACCAACCGCCGCGATCGACGATCGGCAGGAAGTCGATGACCGCGCTGGCCCCGTCGGACCAGGTGACCTCGACCGTGTGATCCGGATGCGCCACTGCCGCGGCGATGTCCCACAGCCTCATAGGCCCCGACTCATAGGTCCAGGCTGGCTCATATGCCCAGGCGGGACGCGCGGCCGGCGGTGATCCCGCCGTCGACCACCAGTTCGGACCCGGTCATGTGGCTGGAGAGGTCGGAGGCGAGGAACAGGACGCTGTTGGCCACCTCCTCGGCTTCGCCGGCCTTGCCCAGGGGCACGAGGTTGTGCCCGATCATATGGGGGTTGACCGGGCGGTTGCGGCCCGTGGGCGACCTGTCCGCGGGGAACTTGTTCCAGATCGGCGTGGCGATGACGCCGGGATGCAGCGAGTTCACCCGGATGCCGTCGGCCGCCAGCGCGCATTCCAGCGCGATCGACTTGGCGAACAGCCGGACCGCCCCCTTGCTGGCGCTGTAGCCGGCCAGCCCCGCCGATCCGCGCAGCCCGGCCACCGAGGACATCATGATGATGGAGCCGCCGTTGCCGGCCTTGCGCATCGCCGGGATGCAATGTTTCGCCGCCAGGAAGATCCCGTCGACGTTGATCGCCATCTGCCGCCGCCAGTCCGCCAGCGACATCTCGATCGCCGGCCCCATGATCCCGATCCCGGCATTCGCCACCAGGATGTCGAGCCGCCCCAGGCCCTCGGCCGCCGCGACGACGGCGGGCCAGGCGTCCTCGTCCGTGACGTCGAGGTGCAGGTAGGTCGCGCCGAGCGACTGTGCCAATTCGCCGCCTGCCGCGTCGTCGATGTCCGCCAGCACCAGGCGTGCCCCCTCCCGCGCCAGGACCTTCGCGGTCGCCGCGCCGATCCCCGAGGCGGCGCCGGTGATGACGCCCACCTTGCCATCCAGCAAACCCATCCGTGCATCCCTGTCGTTTCGACCGTCCGGATTAACCGATACCGAAGGACCCGTTAAGCTGTCCCGAAACGAAACGGAGGAGACACGCGATGTTGAGCGGGAAATCCGCGCTGGTCACCGGTTCGCTGGGCGGGATCGGCTTCGCCACGGCCCGAGCGCTGGCCGAACAGGGCTGCGCGATCACGCTGAACGGGATGGGGGACGGGGCGCTGATCGCCGAACGGGTGGCGGAGATCGCGGCGCTGGGGGTGAAGGCCCGCTATCACGGCGCCGACCTGCGCGACCCGGCGCAGATCGGCGACCTGGTGGAGAGCACGCGCCAGGCCCATGGCGGGCCGGACATCGTCGTGAACAACGCGGTGGTGCGCCATTTCGGCGCGGTGGAGAACTTCGCGCCCGAACACTGGAATGAGGCGCTGGCGGTCAACCTTTCGGCGCCGTTCCATATCATCCGGCTGGCGATGCCGGGGATGAAGGCGGCGAACTGGGGACGGATCGTCAACATGGCCTCGATCTACGGGCATTTCGCCACGGTCAATCGGATCGACTACGTGACGACCAAGACCGCGCTCATCGGTCTCACCCGCGCCGTCGCGCTCGAGGTCGCTCGGACCGGCATCACCTGCAACGCGATCTGTCCCGGCACGGTGCTGACGCCGGCGATCGACTGGCGCCTGCGGCAGGAGATGCAGCGCGACGGCACGACGTTCGAGGAAGCGGAGGAAGCGTTCTTGGGCATCCGCCAGCCCTCGCGCCGGTTCGTCAAGGACGGCAACGTCGCCGGTCTGATCGCTTTCCTGTGCGGCCCATATGCGGAGGATATCAACGGGGCCGCGATGCCGATCGACGGGGCGTGGACGGCGGGACGATAGGAACGGATGCAACCAGGGCGCTGCCGTGCGTTCAGGTAGTGGCGGCGGGTCCGGGGCTTTGGCTTTTGAGGCGCTGGATGGCTTCTGGGATGCCGATGCGGTGGGTCTCGGCATAGGCGAGGACCTTGAAGCCTTCCTCGATGGCGGCGGAGACCCTGTCGGCGAAGGGCGCCCGTTCGGTGCCGGGCGGGCGTTGAAGCCTGGTTTCGGGTCGAGGCAGGGAGGCGAGCGCGGGGTGAGGCCGGGGCGTGGGCCGGGACTGGACCTGCCCCGGCGCGGCGTTGGGAGCGGACGGGAGCGGGGCCTGCCCAGCCGGGGGCTGGGAGACAGCTTCAGGCCGGGCCACGGGCTGGGCCATGG
>NZ_DASZTJ010000124.1:0-6838 GCF_035548235.1 Rhodopila sp. | reverse complement strand
GGATCTCGGAGGGTGATATCGTCCGGGTGTTCAACGCGCGCGGCGCCTGCCTCGCCGCGGCGACGCTGAGCGATGGGATGCGCCCCGGCGTCGCGCAACTTCCGACCGGCGCTTGGTACGACCCCGAAAACCCGGCCCAGGACACGCCGACCTGCGTCCATGGAAATCCGAACGTGCTGACCCGCGACGTGGGGACGTCGAGCCTCGCTCAGGGCTGCACGGGTCAGCTTACGGCGGTGGAAGTCGAGCTCTACGATGGCCAGCTTCCCCCGATCCGCGCTTACGACCCGCCGGTGTGAGGACGCTTGCCCGTGTCATGCCGGGTCTGTCCTCGTGCGCTTCAGGACAGCGACTGCGAGGGGTTCGTTAGTCCATCCTGAGCCGGCGCGACCGGGCCGTCTCGTGCCTCGGGGGATGAAGATGGCCCGGTCAAGCCGGGCCAGGACGGGAAGGGAGGCGCGCTTTCTGCATTCCGCGACTTATCCCGGTACCGTCCGGGGGGACGACACCGGGCCCGTCCGTCAAATCCTCCTTTCTCTAAAATCCGGCCTCACCGCGGGGATCATCGCCCCCGTCGCGTCGCACCCGGACACATCGGCCAGCAACGCCCAGATCCGCTCCGGCTGCATCGGTACGTTCGGATCGTTCAGCAGACGATCGAGTTCATCCAATTTCCGCTCATACTCGGCAGCAGACATCCTGACCTCTCAATCTACCAGAGACACCGCGATAGGGCCTGCCAAGAAAGGCGGCCTCGTGGCGTTTGCATGGAGATCGGTAGGCGCTTCGCTGTTGCCAGCCCCCCGTGTGATCAATCCGACGACATCACCGCCGGTGCCAGGGCCGCGATGCCGGCGGCGGGATGTCCGGGATTGCGGAAACGGAGTTCCCCGCCCGGCGCCGCATCAGGCTCACCCAGGCCGAACAATTCCATCCGAGAGGCGAACGTCACCGCGACGACCGGCCGCGCCTCGGGATTGGTCATGAACTGGCGGGCCTCGCCTTCCAGTTCCAGGCGCTCGCGCAGGTCGCGCCATTCCTGACGGTCCGTGTCCTCCACGAACATCGCCAGGATACCCGGCCGCTCGCCCGTCAGCCGCGCCGGCGCGATCGCCGCCAGGCGCCGCCGGATCGCCGTCGCCACCTCGTTTTCCTGTCCAGCCCGGGCGGCCATCACAAACACGCCACCACCGGCGGTTGTCACGGAGAGATGGGCTTCCGGGCCGAATTCGCGCCGGAGCGACGAAACCAGGCCCATGTCCTCGGCCTGCGCACCGGCCAGCAACAGCGGGTCGAGGCGCAGGATGATCGCCTCGTCGTGATCCTGCCGCGCCCTCGTTTCCAGCAGCGCGCGGATGCGCTGATGAAGCCGCGCCAGCGTTTCACGGCTGCCTTCCTCGTCATGCAGCCCGCCGCGCAACCCCAGCGGCAAGGTCATCTTCAGCAAGTAGCGGCCGGGATGCGCGGCGAGCCAGGTCTGCAGGTCAGGGTCGATCCGGTCGGCGAGGCGGAACCAGGCGCCCCGATGCACCAATCGGCCTTCCTCGGCCGTGATGACGTCGCAGGACAATTCAGCTTCGGACCGGTCACGCTTCAGCAGCAGGTCGAACGGCGCTCCGTGCTCCAGGCCGGCGAAGGTCACGCCGAACCCGCGCGCCCGTTGCAGCATGGCGGTCCGGACCATGTGCAGCATGGGCACCAGGGTATTCTGGCCGTCCAGGCCGTCATGCAGCCGTGCCATCAGGCGATCCCGCCCACCCCGTGTCAGCGCTTTCGCCAGAATGGGGATTTCGGCCACGAGGCTCCGCAACGCCCGTTCCGTCACGGTGGCCGGCGCCTGCCGCGCGGCGCGGGCCTTCTCGATCATCAGTTCGACGGCGTGACGCTGCCGGATCGCCTGCCCGGCGCGGCGCCCTCCGGCGGCAAGGTCCCGGATCTCGGTCAGCCGCGCCGTCCAGCGCTTCGATCCGATCAGGGAAACAAAAGGGTCAGCCGACGGTGACGCAGCGTAATGCGGTGCCAAGGGGGGATCGCCGATCTGGTCGCGGGAAAATGAGACCCAAGCAGGCAACAGAACGCAAAGACCGTCAAGACGGGGTCACCCCCAAAACACACAGATCAGTTTCGCGGCAGACGCGCGACAGTCGGTGCATCGGGGTTCTGCGCGCGGTGACGCAGCAAGTGGTCGGCCAGCACGCAGGCCACCATCGCCTCCCCGACCGGCACCGCGCGGATCCCGACGCAGGGGTCATGCCGGCCTTTGGTCATGATCTCGATCTCGTGGCCAAAGCGGTCGACCGACTGGCGCGGGGTCAGGATGGAGCTGGTCGGCTTGACCGCGAAGCGCGCGACGATCGGCTGGCCGGTGGAGATGCCGCCGAGGATTCCGCCGGCGTGGTTGGAGCCGAATTGCACGATCCCATCCTGCATGCGCATCTCGTCGGCGTTTTCCTCGCCGGTCAGCGCCGCGGCGGCGAAGCCTTCGCCGATCTCCACGCCCTTGACCGCGTTGATCGACATCAGCGCGGCGGCCAGGTCGGCATCCAGTTTGCCGTATATCGGCGCACCCAGGCCCGGCTGCACGCCTTCGACCTGCACCTCGATCACCGCGCCGGCCGAGGAACCGGCTTTGCGCACCTCGTTCAGATACGCCTCCCACACCGGGACGGTCTCCGGATCGGGGCAGAAGAACGGATTCTGGTCGACTTGCGACCAGTCCCAGCGCCGCCGGTCGATGCCATGCGGCCCGATCTGCACCAGCGCCCCGCGGATGACGACGTTGCTGCCCAAAACCCGGCGGGCGACGGCGCCGGCGGCCACGCGCATCGCCGTCTCCCGCGCCGAGGACCGGCCGCCGCCGCGATAGTCGCGGATGCCGTATTTCACGTCGTAGGTCAGATCGGCATGGCCCGGCCGGAACTGGGCCGCGATGGCCGAATAGTCCTTCGACCGCTGGTCCTGGTTCTCGATCAGCAGGCTGATCGGCGTACCGGTCGTCAACCCCTCGAACACGCCCGACAGGATGCGGACCTGATCGGGTTCCTGCCGCTGCGTTGTATAGCGGGACTGGCCTGGACGGCGACGGTCGAGGAAAGGCTGGATGTCGCCCTCGGACAGCGGCAGCAGCGGAGGGCAGCCATCCACCACGCCGCCGATCGCCGGCCCGTGGCTTTCGCCCCAGGTCGTGACGCGGAACAGGTGCCCGAAGCTGTTGTACGACATGACGGCGGATCAGCTTTCCAGGATCGTGATGTCCGGCGCGTCCGGGTTCTTCATACCGACGATGTGGTAGCCGCAATCGACATGATGCACCTCCCCGGTCACGCCCTGCGACAGGTCGGACAGGAAGTAGACACCGGCGCCGCCGACATCCTCGATCGTGACGTTGCGCTGCATGGGGGAGTTCAACTGGTTCCAGCGCAGGATGTACTGGAAATCGCCGATACCGCCATAGGCTGCCAGCGTCTTGATCGGTCCGGCGCTGATCGCGTTGCAACGGATGCCGGCCGTCCCCAGATCGGCGGCGAGATAGCGGACCGACGCCTCCAGCGCCGCCTTGGCCACGCCCATGACGTTGTAGTGAGGCACCCAGGCCTCGGCGCCGAGATAGGTCAGCGTCAGCAGGCTGCCGCCCGGCTTCATCATAGGCACGGCACGCTGGGAGACCGCCGTGAAGGAATAGCAGGAGATGTCCAGCGCCTGGAGGAACGCGTTGCGCGGCGTATCCAGGTAACGCCCGCGGAGATACTGCTTGTCGGCGTAACCGATGGCGTGAACCAGGAAATCGAGCCCGTCCCAATGCTGGCCGAGCGCCTTGAACGCCTCGTCGATGCTGGCGTCGTCGGCGACGTCGCAAGGAAACGCGAGGTCGGACCCAGCCTTGTTCGCCAGGGGACGCACGCGGCGTTCCAGCGCCTCGCCCTGGTAGGTGAAGGCAAGCTCAGCCCCCTGGGCCGCGCAAGCCGCGGCGATGCCCCAGGCAAGCGAGCGGTCATTGGCAACGCCCATGATCAGGCCACGCTTGCCACGCATCAGCGTACCCTGGATGGGGGGAGTTGCCGCAGCGCTATCGGCCATGCTGTTCCTCTTGCTGCCGTCGTCGTCAGCGACTGTTTCGCTAGCTTCGTCGTGGCACACCGCGCCCGGATCGGGCAAGAGGCCGCGCGCGATTCGCGTCCTTATGCCAGCCTGGGTTGATCGTGACCCTAGTCCACGTTCACCCCATCAAGGTTCGGCTTGGCCGCACAGGCGCCGACTGAAGCCGCTGTTTGGCCCTATCCCATGCGCGCGGCAGCGGCGCGTACCGGTTTGCCCGGAGGCTTACGGGCGGGCCGAGCGACGGGCTTGGCGCCCTTTGGCCGAAGGGCGGGCGCCGGTTCGGCCGCCTTCCCGTTGGCTTTGACCTTGATGCGGGGCGCGTCCCGGCCCTTGGACGGTCTGGCGGACACGTTCAGGTCCTGACCGGTCATCTCCTTGATCAGACTGGTATAGCTGGCAAGGTAATCCTTCATCGCCAGGTGCTTCTCGGCGTACGCGCGCGCCTTGGTCCGCAGGTTCGCGGACAGCTTCTTGTCTTCGACAACGTTCAGGATGTCCCGCGCCAGCAGCTTTGGCTGAAGGAACGGGGTCAGCACACCCGTCTCGTTCGGCGTGATGAACTCGTTCACCGTGGGGGTGTCGCCACCGATGATCGGGCACCCCATGGCCAACGCCTCGCGCAGCGACCAGGAGGCGACGAACGGATAGGTCAGATAGACATGCGCGTCCGACCGGCGCAGGGCGGAGACATAGACGTCATACGCCACACGCCCCGGAAACACGACGCGATCCAGGTCGATATCGGCGCCGACCTCTTTCAGCATGACCTCGCGCCAGGTGCCGCCTTGCGGGGGCGCGGCGCCATAGCTGACGCCGTCGCCGCCGATCATGATGACTTTCAGGTCTTTGCGCGCCCGCATCAACGCCGGCAGCGCCCGCATCATCGAATGGAAGCCACGATACGGCTCCAGGTCGCGGGAGACATAGGTCACCAGCTTGTCGGAGGGTCTGATCGCCATGCCGCCGACTTTCAGCGTCTTGCGGCGCACCGCCGGATCGGGGCGGCAGACGTCCAGGTCGACGCCTTCCCACAGCAGCCTGATCCGCTTCCGGGCCCAATCGGGGTAGGTCGACAACTGCCAGTTCGTCGGCGACTGTCCGACGCCGCCCAGGTTCAGCGCCAGGTGGTTGATCGCGTTCTTCGCCCGTACCCGCCCGTAATCGGACGGGTCGCACGGGAACTCCGGATCAAAGCCGACATCGGCTCTGTCATGCTGATAGTAGAACTCGAAATAACCCAGCATCGGGGCGTTCGGCCAGACATCGCGCAGGTTGAGCATCTCGCCCCAGCCATGATGGCCGATGATGATATCGGGTTCGAACCCCAAATAGCGCAGGCCCCAGGCGGCCTTGAACACGGCCTCGGCCCGCCGCATGCCGTTGTCCAGTTCCCGGGCCGACAGGTGCGTCTCCGGAATGTCCAAGGTGGGCCGCTGATAGGGGATTTTGCGGACCCCCGGGATGAAGTTCTGGTTCGGCTCGCAGATGAACAGGATCTCGTGCTCGCCCGACCGGACGAGGTGCCGCAGGATATGCAGGAACTGTCCAGGGAAATTCTGATGAACGAAGAGAAATCGCACGATATCCGTTCCGTCTGGCCTGGCCGCGTCAGCCCATGATCCGCCCCGGTCCGGGCAACCTGCGGACCGGGAAACAGGACCTGCGAACGATCACTTCTGCCGCGAACGGGCGGCCGGTTTCTCGGCAGGCTTCACCGGCGCACGGGCCGGCTGCCTTTTCTCGACCGGCTTCTTCTCCGCGCCGGCTCGCGGCTGGATGCGGATCTGGAAGGATTCCAGCGCCGCCGCGCTTTCGGCCTCACAAGTCTCGCCGTTGCTCTTGGGACCGACCGAGCTGCCGTCAACGAAGGTCGCGCTATAGCTGACGTCGAATGCCTTCGCCGCGTCGTTCTTCAGCCGGACCTTGATGCCCAGCAGCGGCAGGGCCATGCCGCGGCTGCCGCAATACTTGCCGCCCTCTACCCAGGGCGACAACCAGTTGCGGCCAAGCACGGCCTGGTACTCGATGTCCGTCAGGGCAATGCCGGCGCGGGGCGCGAGGCCGAAGCCCTCCACCCATTGCTTGCTGCCCTTCACGCCCAGCCAGTCGCCAAGATCGCAGGTCACGTCGCCCATCCGCTGCACATGCGCCATCATCTCGGGCAGGGCGTCGGGCTTGGCGGGCGCCTCGGCTGTCGCGGCAGCGGCTTTCGTTCCGGAGGCGGCGTTCGGCGCCGCGGCGGCAATCGCGGGCGCGGCGGCCGGCGCCACCGGGTCGCCGGACAGGCGCAACACCTGCAGGCGCGGGGCCGCGTCCTGACCTTTGTCCTGATAGATCGTGACCAGGATCTGCGCGGTCCCGTCCGTCACCCGAACCAGCGCGGCGGTGCCGTTCAGCCACCCATCCTCCCGGAACGTCGAGACGCTGACCGCCTCGGGGCGGCCGGCAATTCCGGGCGCCGGGGTGACGCGCACGCCAGGCAGCGACGTCACCGGATCGGGGACCGGGCTGCCCGGACTTTGAAAAAGGCAAAACAGACCAGATTCAAGCGTCATCAAATGCGCCGTGACTTGCAGCTCAGAGACCCGGCTTGCCGGTCCTTGCGGCGCCGCCACGCCAGCATTCGCTGCCTCCGCTCGGTTTTTCGTCTGATCCGCGCTCAGGCCTTCAGGCATTCGACTGTCTCGCTCTTTCGGTGAGAGTGTCATTTCTCGGCGTGCATAGCAAAGTCATGGGCCCG
>NZ_DASZTJ010000123.1:0-7692 GCF_035548235.1 Rhodopila sp. | reverse complement strand
CCATCGACCGCCCCCACTTGCGTCCGCCGGGATCATCCCCACATCATCGCGGTCATTGGCTCCGTCGAGGGAACACGCCCATGCTGACCCATCTCGCCCGCGCCGCCGGGGCGCTCGTGCTCGTTGTGCTGCTCGCCGCCTGCGGCAAGGACAACGCGACCGGTGTCGGCAAGATCAACGTCGACTGGACCGGTAACGACATCGCCATCGAGGCGGTGGAAGACCCGGATGTGAAGGGCGTGGTCTGCCACGTCGCCTACTTCAACCGCAGCCTGATCGACCGGCTGCAGCAGGGCAATTGGTTCGAAGACCCGTCCTACTCGGCCATCGATTGCGCCGCCTCGGGGCCGGTGACCATCGGCAACATCTCCACCTCGGCCGGCGGCCAGGAGATCTTCAAGCAGCAGCGCAGCCTGATCTTCAAATCGCTTCGCATCACCCGCGTCTACGACAAGGCCAACAACACCCTGCTTTATCTCGCCCATGCGCGCGAACTGCAGATGGGTTCGGGCAAGATGTCGCTCTCCGCCGTGCCGCTCAACGGCATCGACGTCACCTGGAGCAACGGCAAGCCGAGCTGATCCACCACATTGGGGTATCTCCCGGTGGCAGCTCTTGAGGCCAATTTGCGTCAAATCACGCGGTGACCGGTAAGGTCCCCACCACCCTCGCGGCTGCACCATCGATGATGCGTTTCGAGCAAGCAACCGCCTGCCTCTCGGACCTTGCTCCGGCATTGAGAAACGCGACACATCCGCGCCTTCGGCGGCAAGTGAGGTCACTCGATGTTCGCGATCTTCGGATTTTTCAACGGCACCTACGCGCCTCTGATGGCGAGTGTGGTGGCGTTCGTTGCCTTCTTCTGCATCGCCCGGCTGGTCAACGCGCGTCAGGGCGTGGCGTTCGCGTTCGCCTTCACCCCGCTGCTGGTGTTTTTCGCCATCGAGGCTGCCGCCGCGAACCTCTGAGTCCGGTCCCGCCCGAAACTTCGCGCCGATTGCCCGTACGGCGGAATGGCTTGGTCGGCGTCGCACTGAAAATACAAAGAATTTTTCCCGCCGGCGCTGCCGTCGCTGGCGGCAAACGCCGATAGTGTCTCCCAGCATGGCCCGAGCGAGCGGGCCGGAAGGGACTTAACGAAATGGCACTTCTCATCGGCGATACCGCCCCCGATTTCGAGGCGGAGACCACCCAGGGTCACATTCACTTTTATGACTACATCGACGGCAAATGGGCCGTGCTGTTCTCGCATCCCAAGAACTTCACGCCGATCTGCACCACCGAGCTCGGCTACACGGCCAAGCTGAAGCCGGACTTCGACAAGCGCGGTGTGGTCGTCCTCGGCCTCAGCGTGGACGAGCTCAAGAACCACGATGTGTGGTCCAAGGATATCGAAGAAACCCAAGGGGCCGCGCTCAACTTTCCGCTGATCGCCGACCCGACCCGCGAGATCGCCACCAAGTACGGGATGATCCATCCCAATGCCGACAATTCGCTGACGGTGCGCGCCGTCTATGTCATCGGCCCCGACAAGAAAGTGAAGCTCAAGATCGAGTATCCGGCCTCGACCGGCCGCAACTTCGACGAGATCCTGCGCGCCATCGACAGTTTGCAACTGACCGCCAGGCACTCCGTCTCGACCCCTGTGAACTGGAAGCCGGGTGAGGACGTGGTCATCGGGGGCAACCTCACCGACGAGGCCGCCAAGGCGAAATTCCCCGGCGGCTGGAAGGCGCCGCGGCCATATCTGCGCATCGTGCCGCAGCCGCAGGGCTGAGCACCGCACTATCTCCTGGTCGTCTCCTGACGAAGACTGCGGCCGCCTTTCGGGGCGGCCATTTTTCTTGAATCGCTGTTCTAGGCTGGACCTTTCAGGGCGTGTCGGATCGCGCCGAGCAGCATCATGATCCGTGCAAAGCCCATCAGCAGCAGCCCGCCCAGAAACGGCACCAGCGCCCAGTTCAGCGACGCCGCGGCCCGCCCCAGCGCCGGCAGCACCGCGTCGAGTCCGGAATTGTAGGCGGCAACGAGACTCTGCGTGATGGCCGGCGCATCGACGGCGGCGAGCACGACCGTGACGACGACCGAGATCAGCCCGATCAGATACAGCAGGATGGCAATCATTCCCGGTCCCCGGCCCGGTCAAGGAAACCCCGAGTAAAGAGACCGCCCCGCGTGTCGTCAATCGGACGGCCGGCGATCTGCACGCCAAAGCGCTCGCGCGTACCCGCGATAACCTGACACTGCGTCACGGTGCGGGAAATGCTCAGAGCTGGTCCTGGCGGATGAAGACGCGCACCCGCCGCGATCGCCCGGCCCAGGCCAGCAGCAGCCCGGGAACCCCGATCACCACCCACCCGGGACAGCCCAGGATCGCATCGACGATCGGCTTCAGGATCGGGCCGAACAGCCTGGTCGTCAGAAATTCATGAACCACAACAAGGCTTTGCGCGTTCACCTGGGTCCAGCTCTCACTCAGCGGCGTGAACACCAACGCATTGGCGCCCAGCGATTTCGTGCCATCGATGATGATCAGGATCACCGCGCAGGCGATGAGCAGGGTACCGATGATCCTGAGCAGGAGCCGCATGCTGCCCTCTTTCGCCGCCAGCACCACAAACGTCCAGCGAAACCTTTGGAGTTCGGCCCTTTTTGCATGCAGCGCGGCGCCCGCACAAGGGACGCAGCGGCCGCCTCGCTACCCCTCCACAGCCCATGATTTCCGGCACTTGCGGCGCGCCCGTCCATGAGTATATTGCCCGCGCCTTTGGAGGGGTGTTCCGCCCCCTCGTCCCGCCTTACGCGGCAAGGGCCAGCGTTGCCGGTCCCACCGGCGCCCGCCTCGCGCGGAGAGATGGCCGAGTGGTCGAAGGCGCACGCCTGGAAAGTGTGTAGGCGGGTAACCGTCTCAAGGGTTCGAATCCCTTTCTCTCCGCCATTCTCTGGTAACTGTGTATTTTCAATGGCTTAAGCTCCCGGAGAATTTCCGGGACTTGTGCACATGCATGATGCATGTGTCGTCCCGCTCCGGCCAACGGATATGAGCCGGGAGCAATCAATGGCGGCTAAATGCGCCTATGTGGAAAAGGTCGGCGCAATCTACTATGTGCGAAAACGGCTGCCGCGGGCCTGGCAGGGACGCGTTGCGGGAACGGTGCTGCGGTTGTCGCTGGGCACCAAGGATCGTGCCGAGGCGATCAGGCGGGGACTGGAGGCACTGGCGGTGTTCGAAGAGCTGCTTCGCATGGAGCCCCAGGAGGCGCTCAAGCACCTGACCCAGCGGCTGATCGACGAGCAGCTTCTGCAGCCGGCGGCCATGAGTGGAGCCGATCTGGTGCGGCGCCGGGCGCTGGGCAGCGTCGGGAACAAGATTATCCGCCGTGCCCGAGAGGAGCTTGGGCTGGGTGAGCATCTGGACACCGTCTACCAAGAGTTGGTCCATTTCAATCAGGCCACCGTGCAGGGCGAGGCGCTTTATGCGGCGCGACCGAAGGAGGCGGAGAGCCGGTCGGGGCCGTATCCAGCCGGAGTGGACCTGTCAGGTTTCGACCGAATCCTCGATGCTCTTGGCGCGGCACCGCGGCGGGAGGCGGCGTCGCGCCCGGTCGATCCGCCGGCTGCAAGCAGGCCGCCGGTGCCGTCATCGGCTACTCACCAGCCGGCACCGCCGCCGGTCAGTAGTGGGCCGGTCTACACACTACGCTACCTGATGACGGACTATCTCGGCCGGGAAGGCAAGACTACCGGCTCGGACAACCGGGCCAACATCGAACGGGCGGTCAAACTCTTCGAGGATTTGTGCCCCGAGGTGCGGACGCTGGCCGTCCCCGATATTCCGCTGGCGATCTGGGACCAGCTGCATGAGTTCGCTCAACTCATCCCACAGATGCGTGGTCGGGCCACGCCCGACAATCTCGTTGCCTTCACCCGACAGATGCAGGCCAAGGGAGGCGATTATCCCCGGCTTGGGGCGACGACGCTCAACTCCAATTATCTGGGCGCCATCACGCGGCTGGTCCGGCACGGCAACAGGCGGCGGATGTTTTCGTTTCAGGCGCCGTCACTGATGGTGCACGAGCGCCGGCGCGCCAGCCGGAGCTCCGGTCGGGCACCCTTTTCGGCCGAGGAGATCACGGCGATCACCAGCTGTCCCGTCTATGCGGGCAGCGCGTCGCGGCTGCACCGCTATTCGCCGGGGGACCGCGTCTTTGCGGACGACCACATCTACTGGGCGCCCCTGATCTCCATGCACACGGGCATGCGGATCACCGAGATCGGTATGCTGCGTCCCGCACAGATGCAGACCTGGTTCGGCCGGCCCACTTTGGTGCTCGAACTGGAGGACGGTGAGGCGGCCAATGATGAGGAAGGCTACAAGACGGGCAACGCCGTCCGGCGCATCCCCGTTCATCCGCATTTGGTCGAGATCGGCTTCCTCAAATTCTGGGAGCGACAGCAGGAACTTGGCCACGACCGGCTGTTTCCGAACTGGACGCAGCATCGCAAGGGTGCCGCGCGGGGACGGCCAGAGGTGCATTTCGAGGCTGACTTCTTCAATGCGCATCGCCTCAAATGGAATGTGCCCGCCCACCGCGCGGCCAAGCTGACATTCCATTCGTTCCGGGGTTTCTTCATCCAAGCGTGTCACGACGCGCGCGTCGACGCCTACACAATCCTCAAATGGGTCGGCCACGACGAGGACACCGAGGCGCAGACCAATGCGGTGCACCGGGGCTATATGAGCAAGGATCTGACGGTGGACGAGGTTGTCGCGATCGACCGGGTAATCATTCCGCTTGGGACGGGTTTGCGCGGAAAGGCTGAGATCGAAGCGATGCAATGAAAGCGAAGCTAAGTCGAGTTAGCTTCATTTTGGCCGGTTGTGTACCCAAGGACCGGCTTCCCGTTCTCTCCAACCTACCGCTTCAAAACCGCGGAGCATTCCCGCCCTCAAGGTCTCGGCCACCGGGCCAGCCGCGGGACGGATGCGGCGGCCGAACTATGGCGACGAGGTCGGGACTGACCCGGGGCGGAGTGGCGCCCTTGAGGCCAGACCAGGCGACGCGGCCGTAATGGGCCTGTGCGGTGTCGGCGTTGGCATGGCCCATAAGCACGGCGACTTCTTCGGGCGTCATGCCCATGGCGACGCAGTTGGCCCGCGCCTGATGGCGAACGGTATAGGCGGTGATGCGAGAGGAGCCGTCCCCGATCTCGGCACGGGCGATCCGGATGGCTTGCTGGCAGCGGCGGAGCAGGGAGTGGGTGGTGGCACCATCGGCGCGCTCGGCCGCGATCAGTCGCGCAAGATGCTTGAGCTCCGCGAGGTGGTGCGGCTCGAGATGCTCGAGGGGCAGGGCGTGAACAGGTTGCAGCCCACGTCTGTTGTCGGTCGAGTATTTGGCGGACCGCACTATGAAGCCGCCATTGGCAGTCCGGGTGAGGGACAGGAACTCGCTGGGGCGGGTGGCGAACTCGATGCCATATTCGAGCAGCCCTGCTGCGATCTGGCGGATCGGGGTGGCGTCGCGCAGCAAGACACCGACGATGGCGGATATCTCTCCCGGGCCGGCGGATTTGGGACGGCCGGCCGACGTCAGCGCAGGGACGCCGCTTTTGCGACGCGGGGCGGGCGTGTGGGTCTGCAGCAGGGCGTCGATGTGTTCGACCTCGTCGACCTCAATGCTGCCTTCACTCCAGCGGTCGCGCAAATGCTGACGAATGGCGGCATGGAACTGCTTCAGGCTGTTCCGGCTGTAGCACGAGGCGCGCTCTCCGAGGTCGACAGCCAGGTCATAGGCGTCGGCCTCCGCCCACCTGTGTCGCCGGCATAAAGTTTTGAGCATGCTGGCGAAGCGGACCCGGTAGCGGGCCTCGGTCTCGGCTGTCCGGGTTTGCACATGACCGCCGGCATCGCTGCGGCGCAGGCAGTCGGGGAGGGGGTCGGTTGAAGGCATCATTTTCTGGGCCGGCTATGTTACAGTGCTGCGACTGTAACCCTCAGCCTTGCAAGAATCCCGCGCTCAGTATGCCAGGGACTTTTCGTCCTCTATCGGCCCTACCGTGTGCTGCGGGCTGCTATCGCCTTTCGACCAACTGCTTGCCGGTCAAGTCTACTCTTGCGACCAGGCGCGAGGATGAGGTCGAGTTCCTGCAGCAGGAGCTTGCCTTTCCGGGAGACGGCGACATAGCGGATCCGGCGATCCTCGGCGTCGCTCTGTTTGTCGATGAGGCCCAGTCCAGTTTCCCCCAGCAGGTCGATCTGACGGGCGATGGTGGGGTATTTCTGGTTGGGCGAGCCTTCGACAATGTCGGAGACCGACACCCGGCTTCCCCTCTCAGCAGGTGCGAGCCCGACGCGCAGCAACGTCGACAGCATCGATACGGTCATGTTCGGATATCGGATCTGGGCCGTTTCCAGCGCCTGTCCGAACCGTTCGAGCTCGGGGCTGTCGAATGGCTCGCGTGCATTCAGAAAGAAGAAGAACATGCCGCCGGCACCCTGAGCTTGACTCGCGATGAAGGTTGCCACGATATTATATCAATCGAGAATAGCAAGCAGCAGGATCATGCCCGTTCCAGCCCTGGGCGGCTTTATCACACGAGAATCTCCGGTTCCGTCCCTGCACGGCCGGGCGTTGGGGGTGATCAACCGGGCTCGCCTGGATGGAACCTCCGTCGTGCTGGTGGCGAGCGGCAAGGGTGGGTGCGGCAAGACCACGTTGCTGCTCAACACCGCCGTCGGCTATGCGCGCGCGAGACGGCGAGTGCTGATCATCGATGCCGACATCGAGCAGCGCACCAGCCAAAAATGGCCGCGACCGGCGAACCTGAACAACCCGACCGTGGTCGAGTGCGCTCCCCGGGACATTCTGGAGACCCTCGCAGCCAACATTGCCGGTTCAGACATGGTGCTCATCGACCTGCCGGGGCGGGATGTGCTGGCGACCGGCCCTGTCATGGAGGTCGTCGATCTTCTCGTCTCTCCCAGCAAGCCCACACATCAGGACATGCAGGAGCTGGGGCGGTTCATCCGCATCGCCCAGGCCAGGCAGGTGCCGCATCTGGTGGTGTTCAACGAGGCAAATCGGGAAGCAACAGCCGAGATCGAGGGGCTGAAGCAAGCGTTTGCCGAGTTTGCCCCCTTCCTGCCGATCGCCATGCAGCAGCTATCGAGCTATCGGCGGGTCTATCCCAATGGGCGAGGCGTGCTCGAGATCCAGACCTCAGATCCGGCCAGGGAGAATTTTGCCCGGGTGTTCGATGGCCTCAGGGGCGAGATCGCACGGGCCCACAGCCAAAGGATGGCCCTGCTGTGACAGGGTCCCCAAGCCTCCCGGCGGGCAGTTTGGCCGAGATGATCGAGGCGGCTGCGGCAGGGCGTGGAGCAGACGCTCCACGCAGCATCCAGGATATGGCGTGCACCTCCTGCCGGGTTCCTCGGGCGGTGCTGGACGAGGTCGCGAAGTTGACCCGCGACAACGGGATGAGCGTCAGCATGCTGATCAACCTGCTGCTCGATGCGCATCTGCGCGGGCAGGGCCGGCCTGGCTATGATGAGCTGGCGCCCTGGTATCCGGACTATGTCATGCGCCGCGGCCAATCTAACAGGCCGTAGGTCCCGTCGCCACTACCGCTTGACACCACCCGCCAGGCTGGCACCCGTTCGATGCCACGATGCCACGATGCCACGAT
>NZ_DASZTJ010000122.1:0-14330 GCF_035548235.1 Rhodopila sp. | reverse complement strand
ACCACGGGCCTGCGTCTGCGCCTGCCGCGCAATTCGGCACGCTTCGCCTCGAGACCCAGCGAACGGTCCGGGACTTCCAAGGCCGTCGGCGGACTTTGCGTGCTCGGCGTGCTTTGCGGTTCCATTTTCCGTACCCGCCCGCACGATCCCGTCCATTCCGCCAACAGACCCCCGTCTCCTACCCATGCCGGAAACTCGAACCGAGACACCCCTGGCCAGCGCGATCCCCGGCGGGGAAAGGGAGATCTAGGGACATGTTCCTTCTTTCCTTGTTCCGGCGAGGCCCCAGGATGGAAGCTGCAAAGGGGAGCGGAACCGGCGTTGAATCCCTCCGTTGGCTGTGGGCGATCGCAGTGGATCGTGCCCGAAGACAACAACGGAGAAACGCATGGCGCCCCCTCAAACGAATTCCACCGGCTTCCCGGAAGACCTGGTCCACAAGGTCGGTGCCGCGGCCGGCCAGATCGCTCGGATTCAAAGCGATTTCGCGTCCAAGGCCGAATCGGAATCAGCGCCCGACGCGCGCGCGGCCCTGGCCTTGGATGCCCGGGCGGCGGCTGAGCAGGTGCTCGATGAGAAAGGCGTCTCGGTGCAGGACTACAACGCGGTCTTGGCCGCCGCCGAAGGCGACCAGGCGCTGGAGCGCCGCCTGCTGGATGCCGCGCGGGAGGGTTACTGAGATGCGGAAATTCCTTGTCCTTGGCGCGGGGATCGCCTTCATGGCCGCCCCCGCTCTGGCGCTGGCGCAACAACCTGGGACGCAGCAGCCCGGCCAGGCGCCGTCAGCCGCGGCGCCGGCCGCCCCCATCTCGGACGCGACGGTCACCAAGGCCGGCGCCGCGCTGCATGACGTTGCCCAGGTGAACCAGAAATACCAGGGTGAGATGCAGTCGGCGTCACCCGCCCAGAAACAGACCCTGTCCGCGCAGGCCAACGCCGAAGCCGTGCAGGCCATTCAGTCGCACGGGCTTTCGGTGGACCAGTATCTCGGCGTCATCCGCACCGCGCAGAACGATCCGAAGTTGAAACAGAGGCTGCTGACGGCGGCCAATAGCGGCGCACAATAAGGGCAGGGCGGTCGCCGGCGGGGGTCACTCCGCCGGCTTCACCCCCACGGCCCGCGTCTCCTCGTCCACGCGGGCCTGGTAGACCAGGCCCTTGCGGGTCGCCCAGATGTTCTTCTGCAGGTGCAGCATGATCACGGGCACGTCCGCCATCGCCTCGCGCATCGCCTGCTGGATGACCTTCTCGCGCGCCCCGTCGTCCATCGTGGTCAGGGCCTGGGCCAGCAGCTTGTCGACCGCGGGGTTGGAATAGCGGCCGCGATTGGCGGTCCCCAAGCCGCGGGACGGGTCCCAGGTGGCAAGCTGCGCGCGCAGCGGATTGGTGCCCTCGCCCGTGCCGGTGCCCCAGCCCAGCAGGAACGCCGCGTAGTCCTGCTTGCCCGCCTGGGTGATGAAGGAGTTCCACGGCAGCGCGTCGACCGTGGTCTGCACGCCGATCCGGGTCCACATCTGTCCGACCGCCTGGATGATCTTCGCGTCGTTCACGTAACGGTCGTTCGGGCCGTGCAGCGTGATGCGGAAGCCCTTGGGATAGCCGGCCGCGGCCAGCAGCGCCTTCGCCTTCGCGGGATCATAGGGCGTGGGCTTCAGGTCGGGCACGTAGCTGTAGGTGCCGGGCGAGAGGTACTGCGCCGTCGGCACCGCCGCGCCTTCCATGACCCGGTCGACGATCGCCTGGCGGTTGATGGCCAGCGACAGGGCCTGGCGCACGCGCAGGTCCATCAGCGGATTGACCTTCAGCGTCTCTCCGTCGGGTCCCGTGACATACGGCGTCGGTCCCGTCCTGGAATGATCCAGCCACAGAAAGATCGCTCGGTTTCCCACCACCTCGGCCAGGGAAACCCTCGAATCGGCCCGCAGTTTCGGCAGGTCGTCGGGCGGGACGAATTCGATGATGTCGGTGTCGCCGGCCAGCAGCGACGCGGTGCGGGCAGCATCGTTGCTGATGATACGATAGCTGACATGCTTCCAGTGGGGCTTGGGGCCCCAGTAGCCGTCATACCGTTCCATCTCGATCCGGTCGCCCGGACGGTAGCTGATGAAACGGAACGGTCCGGTGCCGATCGCGTCCTTGCCGCTGTTGAAGTCCTCGGTCGCCGGGTCGGGGCCCAGCGTGTGGGGGATGATGAAGATCTGGCTGAGGTCGGAGGGCAGGAGCGGGTAGGGCGTGGCGGTGTGCAGCAGGATGGTGTGGTCGTCGACGATCTCGGTCCCCGTCACCGCCTTGGTGTAGATGGCGAAGGAGGCCGGGCTGTTCTTCACATGCGGCACGCGGGCGAGCGTATAGGCGACGTCCTGCGCGGTGAACGGCGTGCCGTCGTGGAACGTGGCCGACCGCAGCTTGAACTCCCACGTCGTGTCGTCGCGCAGCTTCCATGACACCGCGAGGCCGGGGATCATGTGCCCGGCGGCATCGCGGTCCACCAGGCGTTCATAGATCTGGCTGTCGAGCGATTCGTTCGGCGACAGGGTGTGGTAGTGCGGGTCGATGCTGGTGACCGGCGCGGATGACGCGATGGTCAGCGTCTGCGCCCTTGCCCCGGTGGCGGCCCCGCCGGCCATCATTCCGCCGGCCATCGTCCCGCAGGCCAGGATCGCGATCGCCAGATGCTTCACCGGCCCGAGACGCTTCACCGGCCCGAGACGCTTCATCGGCACGAGACGCTTCATCCGCATGCTCCCTTGGGGTATCGGGGCAGGATAGCGAAACGGGGACGAGGTCGGATAGGTAGCAGATGATGGCGTTCGACCTTTTCACCGTCTTCGGCATCGTCGGGGCGGGCTGCTTCATCGCCAGCTACTTCGCCACGCTGCAGGGCTGGCTGGCGCCGGACGGCTGGCGGCTGCCGGCGGTCAACCTGCTGGGGGCGAGCCTGGTGCTGGCGTCGCTGACGGTGGCGTGGAACCTGCCGTCGGTGGTGCTGGAATGCTTCTGGGCGGCGATCAGCCTGTACGGCCTGGTCCGGGCGCTGCTGCGCCGGGCCGGGCGATAGGGCACCAGGATAGAGCAGGCGGAAGCGGACTTACCGCCCGTTCTTCCCCCGCCAGTCGGCGAACGCCTTCAGGTTGGCCTCATCCGTCGCGGGGTACAGCCCGACGATCGTCTGCCCCCCGCGCACCCGTTCGGTGACGAAGTCCTCATAGGCCGTCATCTCGTGCGCCTCGGCGGCGATCTCGTCGGCCAGGTGGGCGGGCAGCACGATCACGCCGTCGTTGTCGCCCACCACCACGTCGCCGGGGAATACCGGCGCGTCGCCGCAGCCGATCGGGACGTTGATGTCGATCGCCTGGTGCAGCGTCAAGTTGGTCGGCGCGGACGGCCGCTGGTGGAACGCCGGGATCGCCAGCGCGGCGATCTCGGCCGCGTCGCGGAAGCCGCCGTCGGTCACCACGCCGGCCACGCCGCGCATCATCAGCCGGGTCACCAGGATGCCGCCGGCCGACGCCGCGCGCGGGTCCTTGCGGCTGTCCATCACCAGCACGGCGCCGGGCGGGCAGTCCTCGACCGCCTTGCGCTGCGGGTGGGTGCGGTCGCGGAACACCTCCAGCTTGTTCAGGTCCTCCCGCGCCGGCATGTAGCGCAGGGTGAAGGCCTCGCCGACCATGCTCTCGGCCAGGGGGTGCAGCGGCTTCACGTCCTGGATGAACTGGGTGCGGAAGCCGCGCTTGAACAGCGCAGTGGCCAGGGTGGCGGTGCTGATGCGCTTCAGCTTGTCGCGCGTCTCGGGGCTCAGGGCCATCGGTTCGTCCCTCGGTCAGTAGATCGCCGGCTCGCCGACGGGCGCGCCGAACTCGGTCTTCAGGAAGTCGAAGTCGCAGCCTTCGTGCGCCTGGCGGATATGGCGGGTGAACATCCAGCCGTAGCCGCGCTCGAACCGCGCCGGGGGCGGCGTCCAGGCGGCGCGCCGGCGGTCCAGCTCCTCATCCGGCACGCGCATGTCGATCCGCCGAGCGGCCACGTCGATGGCGACGGTGTCGCCGGTGCGCAGCAGGCAGAACGGGCCGCCGATATAGCTCTCGGGCGAGACATGCAGCACGCAGGCGCCGTAGCTGGTCCCGGACATCCGCGCGTCCGACAGCCGCAGCATGTCGCGGTGGCCTTGCTTCAGCAGCGCCTTGGGCATCGGCAGCATGCCCCATTCCGGCATTCCCGGCCCGCCCTGCGGCCCGGCGTTGCGCAGCACCATCACGTGGTCGGGGGTGACGTCCAGCGTCTCGTCCTCCACCGCCTTCTTCATCGACGGGTAGTCGTCGAACACCAGGGCCGGGCCTTCATGTTTCAGGAAGCGCGGGTCCATGGCGCAGGGCTTGATGACGCAGCCTTCGGGCGCGAGGTTGCCGAACAGCACCGCCAGCGCGCCCTCCCGGTAGATCGGGTTGTCCAGCGGCCGGATGACGTCGTCGTTGATCACGCGCGCGCCGGCGATGGTCTCGCCCACCGTCAGGCCGGTGCAGGTCAGCGCCTGCGTGTCCAGGTGGCCGCGGATGCGCTCCATCAGCGCGCGGATGCCGCCGGCGTAATAGAAGTCCTCCATCAAATAGGTCGTGCCGCTGGGCCGCACGTTGCCGATGACCGGTACCTCCTGGCTGAGCCTCTCGAAGTCCTGCAGCCCGAACCCGGCATGCCCGGCGCGGCGGGCGAGCGCGATCAGGTGGATCAGCGCGTTGGTGGAGCAGCCCATCGCCATCGCCACGGCGACCGCGTTGCGGCAGGCGGCTTCGGTGGCGATGCGGTCCGGCGTCAGGTCCTCCCACACCATCTCCACGATGCGCCGCCCGGTGGCCGCGGACAGGCGCGGATGGTTGGAATCCGGCGCGGGGACGGAGGAGAAGCCGGGCAGCGAGAAGCCCAGCGCCTCGATGATCGCCGTCATCGTGCTGGCGGTGCCCATGGTCATGCAGGTGCCGTGGCTGCGGGCGATGCCCTGCTCGACGCCGGTCCAGTCGGCCGGGGTGATCTTCCCGGCGCGCAGCTCGTCCCAGTATTTCCAGGAGTCCGAACCCGATCCCAGCACCTTGCCGTTCCAGTTGCCGCGCAGCATCGGGCCGGCGGGCAGGAAGATCGCCGGGACGCCGGCGCTGAGCGCGCCCAGCAGCAGGCCGGGGCCGGTCTTGTCGCAGCCGCCCATCAGCACGACGCCGTCCACCGGCAGGCTGCGGATCTGTTCCTCCGCCTCCATCGCCAGCAGGTTGCGGTACAGCATCGTGGTCGGCTTCATGAAGTTCTCGGGCAGCGCCAGCGACGGCAGCTCGATCGGCAGCCCGCCGGCCTGCAGCACGCCGCGCTTCACGTCCTCGACGCGGGAGCGGAAATGCTGGTGGCAGGGGTTGATGTCGGACCAGGTGTTCAGGATGCCGATGACGGGCTTGCCGGCCCAGTCCTCCTCCGACCATCCCATCTGCATGGCGCGCGAGCGGTGCCCGAAGGAGCGGAGGTCGGCGGGGCCGAACCAGCGCGTGCTGCGCAGGGAGTCGGGCGTGCGGGTGCGGGGCAGCGGGGATTTCGGCATGAACGGTCGGCCCTCGGTTGAAGCGGGTGGTTTTGGAACGGTTGGCGGGGTGTGTCGAGGGGCGTCACCCGGCTGTCTTCCGGGGGGATGTCATGCGGCGGCCCCGGGGAATGTCCCCGGGGAATGTCCCTGGTGAATGCCCCTGGTGGATGCCCCTGGTGGATGCCCCTGGTGGATGCCCCCGGTGGATGCCCCTGGTGGATGTCCCTTGGGGGGGGACCGGCGGCCGGACGCCGTGCGTTCGCGCTGCCTGCCGGCTTTCCGAGCGAGGGGCGCGGCCGTATAGTCGGCGGCATGTCGGATGCGCGGATAAATCCTTTCTTTGCGGGCCTCGCCTGCCGCTGTCCGGGTTGCGGACGGGGGCCTCTGTTCGGCGGGTTCCTGACGGTCCGGCCCCGATGCGAGGTGTGCGGGTTCGACCTGCAGAGTGCCGATAGCGGCGACGGCCCGGTCTTCTTCGTCGCCCTGGTGGGCGGGTGCATCGTCACCTTCGGTGCGTTCTTCGTCGAAATGAAGTTCGAGCCGCCGATCTGGCTGCAGATCGTCATCTGGCTTCCGCTGACGGTGCTGATCTGCGGGGTCTTGCTGCGGATCAGCAAATCCATGCTGATCGCCTACCAGTTCCACTTCAAGGCCGCGCAGGGTCAGGTGGCAGCGCCGCAGCGGCCGCAGACGCCGGACGAGCGGAAAGAGGTCTGAAACCCGGCGTCCGCCGACGGAGGGGCATCGCGTTCTAACGGTCCTCCAGCACCTCCCGCAGCGCCGCCGCCAGTTCCACCCGGCCGTACGGCTTGCTCAGCAGCCGGAACCGTCCCAGCGCGTCCCCATCCACGTGGGCCTGCGGGAACCCCGACGTCAGCACGATCTTCAGCGACGGCAGCCGTTCATGGGCCATGCGCGCCAGCGCGAACCCGTCCATCCCGCCCGGCATGACGATATCGGTGAACATCAGGTCGACCGGCTGCTCCGACAGCATCTCCAGCGCCGCTGCGGGCCGGTCGCATTCCAGCACGCGGTAGCCAAGCTGGCGGAGCTGGCGCAGCACGACGCGCCGCACGGCCGGGTTGTCCTCGACCACCAGGATCGTCTCCCCGGTATCGGCCGCTACCGTCTCGGCCAGACCGTCGGCTTCCTGCGGGCCGTCCTCGCCGGTCGCGCGCGGCAGGTACAGGCGGAAGGTCGTGCCTGCTCCGACCTCGCTGTAGACGGCGATGTGGCCGGCCGACTGCTTGATGAAGCCGAACACCATGCTCAGGCCGAGGCCGGTGCCCTTGCCCGGCTCCTTGGTGGTGAAGAACGGGTCGAAGATCCGGCTCATGGCGTCGGGCGGGATGCCGGTGCCGGTGTCGCTGACCTCGATCAGCGCATAGTCGCCCGGCACCACTTCCTGGCGGACGCTGGCATAGTCCGCGTCCAGGTGCTGGTTCCGCGTGCCGATGATCAGCCGCCCGCCGTTCGGCATGGCGTCGCGGGCATTGGTCGCCAGGTTGGCCAGCGACGCCTCCAACTGCGCCGGATCGGCGATCACCGGCCAGATGCCGGTGCCGAGGTTCAGCGACACCTCGATCGATTCCCCGATCAGCCGGCGCAGCAGCAGCGTGGTCTCCCGCAGCAGCGCGTTCACGTCGATCTCGCGCGGCTGCAGCGGCTGCTGGCGGGCGAAGGCGAGCAGCCCGCGCGTCAGGTCGGCGCCGTGCAGGGCGGCGTCCAGCGCCCCCTGGACCACCTCGCGCAGCTCCGTGTTGCCGGGCGCCAGTTCCTCCGCCCCGTCCAGGCTGCCGATGATGACCGTCAGCAGGTTGTTGAAGTCGTGCGCCATGCCGCCGGTCAGGTTGCCGATGGCCTCCATCTTCTGCGCCTGGCGGAGCTGGTTTTCGATCATCAGCTTCTGCGTCAGGTCGCGGACGAAGCCGTTGAACAGCACGTGCTTGTCGCGCCGGTGGATCACGGTCACCGCCTGCTCGATCCGCACCAGGCTGCCGTCGCGGCGCACCGCGTCCATCTCGCGCCGCACGCCGATGAAGTGCGACTGGCCGGTCGAGATGTACCGCGCCACTTCCTGGCGCACCCGTTCGCGCTCGTCCGGGCGGAACACCCGCTCCTCCAGCCGTGCGCCGAGCATTTCTTCCCGCGACCAGCCGAAGATGGCCTCGGCCTGGTTGTTCCAGGCGGTGATCGTCAGGTCCTGGTCGAACTGGACGAAACCATCCAGCGCGCCGTCGAGGATCTGTTGCGCCGTGTTCTCGGATTCCGCCAGCCGGGTGAGCGCCTGCTGCTGCTCCTCCTCGCTTTTCCGCCGCTCCGACTGGGCGGTCCACAGGGCGTCGGAGACTTCGTCGACTTCGCGCAGGCCGGTGGCCGGCGGGGCGTTCGGCGCGTCGCGGACGGCGGCGAACCGCCGCAGGGACGCGATCGGCCGGCTGATCCGGTTCGCGGTATAGAGCGCGATCGCCACGCTGACGAGCAGCAGCACCGCCGCCGCCACGACCGTCGTCAGCGCCTCGGCCTCCGCCCGCGCCTCCAGCGCGGCGCGGGGGATGCCGATCGCGACGGCCCAGTCATAAGGCGGGGTGCGGGTGAAGACGCTTACCGTCGGGATCCCTTCGCGGGAGATGTTGTCCTCGGTGGCGCCGCTGTCGTTGCGCGCCAGGTGCGCGCGCAGGCTCTCGGGAAGCGGCTGGCCGATGAAGCGGTTGCCATCGGGGAAGCGGGCGACCAGGTGTAGCGTCGAGTCATAGACCCCGGCGATCCAGGTCGACGGCAGGCCGTCGGTCAGGATGTGCTCGAAGGCCTCCAGGCGCGGGTTGACGGAGATGACATAGCGGACGCTGCCGTCGGGTGCCTTCACCGGCACGTCGACGGCGATCACCCAGCGATTGTCCGTCTGCGACCTCCGGATCCCCGAGACGGCCGGCAGGCCGGTGGCGAACACCTGCTCCGTCGTGCGCATGTCGCGCCGCTTGTGCGGCGGCGTGCCGGGGGGGAGGTCGAGGTTCATGACCTCGGTCCCGTCCCGCCGCAGCAGCAGGATGTTGGCGCCGGGAAAGCTTGCCTGCACGGCTTCGGCGCGCCGGCGCAGCTCCGTCATGTCGGGCGGGTCGGACTGCAGGGCCGGCGTGGTGGCCAGCACCGTCATGTTGCGGACATAGCCGTCGAGCTCACGCGAGACGAGGCGCGCCATGCTGTGGGCCAGCACGAGGGTTTCCCGCTTGGTGGAGCGGATGTCCTCCTGGAAGTCCCGGTATTGCTGGACGAACGTCAGGGCGAGCAGCGGCAGGAGGCTACCGGCGACCAGTAGCAGGAGCCGAGCCTGCAGCGATGTGGCGCGCCGGCTGCGACGAATCGGGGTCGAACCGGCTCCTGCGTCTTGCATTCGGTTGGTCTCTCGCGGCGAAGCGAACGTCCGTGTCACGCCCGCTCGGGCGCCCTATTAGGATGACGATAGGAGAAATCGGCCTTCACACGCAACCGAAGGTGGCGCGGCTTCGGGCTTCGGAGCGGGAGGCGGCGATGCGTCGCGGGGACGGCGCGGCATTCTTGACGAGGATCAAGGCGCGTGCTGCGCGGGAACTTTCAGCGCGTTCCTGGTCCGCGGGCGGGGGCGTCGGCATTTTTTTGCCCGACCGGAACAGGATGTTATGATATGATACAATTTACGCAGCGTCGTATCGATTCGACATTGCATATATCACATATCAAACGATACGATAATCGTTCAATCGTCGACGCGATGGATGTCGTGGGTAACGAGGCCGCCGTCGCCCTGCGGCAGCTCCAGCCAGTCGGTGTGGCGCAGCGTCCGCTGCGTGTCCCGATAGCCGCTTTCCCAATGGTCGCGCATCGAGGTGCCGCTGAACTCGTAGTCCTTCGACTGCGTCTCATAGGCGGTCTGCTGGTAGATCATCTGCACGATCGTCACCCGCGGCAGCCGCGACAGTCTTTCCTTGATTTGCGCCTCTTCCTCGGTCAGCAGCTCTGCCGGCATCTTGTCCAGCAGTTGCTTGACGAAGGCGTTCCGGGCGTGGCGGTCGCAGAAATAGTCGGTGACCAGGCGTGTCCGGCTGGAATACTGGATGTCCTTCTGGCGGGCGAGGACGTCGTGCATGTCCCGGGGCAGGGACCCGCGGGCGCTGAACAGGTCGACCTGGAAGATCAGCGTGTTCTCCGTCCCCGCGGTGTCCAGCACGTGCTGCAGGGGCGTGTTGGAGACGAGGCCGCCGTCCCAGTAATAATCCGTGCCGACCCGCACCATCGGAAACGCCGGCGGCAGGGCGCCGCTGGCCATCACGTGTTCGGGCAGGATCGACACGCGGCGGCTGTCGAAGAAGGCGAAATTGCCGTTCAGCACGTTCACGGAGCCGGCGGCATAGCGCACCGTGCCGCTGTTCAGCAGGTCGAAGTCGACCAGCCGCAGCAGCGTCTCGCGCAGCGGCGACGTGTCATAGAACGACGTCGCGGTCCGTCCGCCGCGCGGGCTGAGCCAGGGGTTGATCGGCTGCGGGGCGAAGAACGCCGGCTGGCCGAACCAGGTCGTCAGCAGCGAGGACCAGGTGTTGCGTGCCTTGCGGGCGTCGTCGCCGTCCGGGGTGACCCACCAGACCCGGCGGGCGGTCACCTCCTCCCAGAACGCGCGCAGGCGTTCCACCCGGCGTTCGCGCGGGTTGCCGGCGATGATCGCGGCGTTGATGCCGCCGATCGAGACGCCGGCGACGCTGTCGGGCTCCAGCCCCGCCTCGTGCAGGGCCTGGTAGATCCCGGCCTGGTAGGCGCCCAGCGCGCCGCCGCCCTGCAGCACCAGGGCGATCGTGTCGCAGCCCTCGGGACGCCAGCGCGGGGCGGGCGACTGCTCCTCGGGCAGGATGGTCGCTTTCCCGAGGCCCGGCAGGTTGACCGGCGGCGTGGTGGCATCCATGGCGGAATCCCCTGACGATAGGACAGGTGACGATCGGACGGGCGCGCCGTCTCGAACGTCACGTCTGCCCGGCCAGGGTTCGGGATGGACCGTCCCGGCGTCAAGCGTTCCGTTGGGCGGCGGGCGGGATTTCAAAAAACTGTCCTATCCGCGGTCCCGCCCCTGGGTCATGATGCAGTGCGAAAACCGGAGACAGCGCGATGACCCGTGACGAGATCCTCTCCGCCTCGGCGATGCCGCTCGCCAGCCCCAGCTATCCCAAGGGACCGTACCGGTTCGTCGACCGGGAATATCTGATCGTCCACTACGAGAGCGATGCCGACGCCATCCGGGCGCTGTTGCCCGAACCGCTGGAGCCGGACGGGAACCATGTGTTCTTCGAGTGGATGAAGATGCCGGACAGCACCGGCTTCGGCTCCTACCAGGAAAGCGGCATCGGCATCGCGGCGCGCTTCAACGGCATGAAGTGCAACTACAGCTGCCAGATGTACCTGGACGACGAAAGCCCGACGACGGGCGGGCGCGAGATCTGGGGCTTCCCGAAGAAGATCGGCGTGCCCGACCTGAAGGTGGTGCACGACACGCTGACCGGCACGCTGCACTACGCGGACCGGGAGGTCGCGCTGGGCACCATGGCCTACAAATACCAGTCCCTGGCGCAGGACCATGGGGAGACGGCGAAGGCGCTCGCCGGGTTGAACGTCAACCTGAAATTCATCCCCGACGTCGACGGCTCGCCGAAGATCGCGCAGTTGGTCGGCTATCACCTGCAGGACATCACCCTCAAGGGCGCCTGGGCGGGACCGGCGCGGCTGCACCTGGTGCCGCACGTCAACTGCCGGGTCGCCGACCTGCCGGTGCGCAGGATCCTGTATGGCCGGCACCTGATCGCCGACCTTACACTGCCGTACGGCGAGGTGCTGCACGACTACCTCGCCTGATGCGGCGGCGTGAGACTGACAAGGGGACAAAGCGATGAGTTTGAAGGGTAAGGTTGCGCTGGTGACGGGCTCGACCAGCGGCATCGGCCTCGGGATCGCGCAGGCGCTGGCCGCGGCGGGCGCGGACGTGATGCTGAACGGCTTCGGCCCGGCGGACGCGATCGAGACGGAGCGCGCGGGCATCGAGGCGAAATACGGCGTCAAGGCCGGCTATGACGGCGCCGACATGTCCAAGCCCGACCAGATCGCGGCGATGGTGGCGAACACCGCGAAGGCGATGGGGTCGGTCGACATCCTGGTGAACAACGCGGGCATCCAGTTCACCGCCGATGTCGAGGACTTCCCCAACGAGAAATGGGACCAGATCATCGCCATCAACATGTCGGCGGTGTTCCACGGCATGAAGGCGGCGATCCCGCTGATGAAGGCGAAAGGCTGGGGCCGGATCATCAACATCGCCTCGGCCCACGGCCTGGTCGCCAGCGCGCAGAAGGTCGCCTATGTCACCGCCAAGCACGGCGTCGTCGGCATGACCAAGGTGGCGGGGATCGAACTGGCCAATGCCGGCGTGACGGTGAACGCGATCTGTCCCGGCTGGGTGCTGACCCCGCTGGTGGAAAAGCAGCTCCAGGACCGCGCGACGCGCGACGGCTCGACCGTCGAGAAGGAGACGCATGCCTTCGTGACGGAGAAGCAGCCGATGGCGAAGTTCTCGACCCCGGAGCAGATCGGCGGGCTGACGGTGTTCCTGTGCTCCGATGCCGCCGCGACCATCACCGGCGCGCCGCTGTCGATCGACGGCGGCTGGGTGGCGCAATAGGGCGCTGGCGGGGGCGGTCGTCGCCCCCCTTCGTCGCCCCCCCTTCGTCGCCCCCCCCCTTGGTCGCTGGGAGCGTCATCCGATAAACTCTCCCGCTTCCCTCGCCGATTGTGTAGAACCTTCCATATACGACCTGCGATGGAGTGACCATGGACAGCCGGGAAACGGCGCGTTTCGCCGCGATGATGACGAAGTCGGCGGACCTGAAGCGCCGGATAGCGACGGAGTTGGCCGACACGGTCGTCAAGGTGGTCGATGCCTGCGAGACCAGCCTGCGGGCCGGCGGCAAGCTGCTGTTCTGCGGCAATGGCGGGTCGGCGGCCGACAGCCAGCACCTGGCGACCGAGATGCTGATCCGGCTGCGCGGCAGCCATGAACGCCCCTCGATCGCGGCGCTGGCCCTGACGCTCGATCCGGCGATGCTGACCGCCTGCGGCAACGACTACGGCTACGACCGGGTGTTCGAGCGGCCGCTGCGCGGGCTGGGGCGGGCCGGGGACGTGCTGTTCGGGATCACCACCTCCGGCCGGTCCGGCAACGTCGTCAAGGCGCTCGCGGCGGCGCGGGAGATGGGGATCGTCACGGTGGGCATGCTGGGCGGGTCCGGCGAGCCGGCCCTGAGCCTCTGCGACCTCGCCCTCCTCGTCCCCGACACCGAGACCGCTCGGATTCAGGAATGCCACATCGCACTGGGGCACGCGGTGCTGGAACTGCTGGAGGACCGTATCGTGGCACGTCCGCTCGCTTGAGCATCCTGCTGACAGGCTGCGCGGGGTTCATCGGGTTTCACGTCGCGCAGGCGCTGCTGGATCGGGGCGAGGCCGTCATCGGCGTCGACAACCTCAACGACTACTACGACGTCCGGCTGAAGGAAGCGCGGCTCGCACGGCTGGCCGAACGGGCGGGGTTTGCGTTTTCCCGGGTGGACGTGTCGGACCGGGAGGCGATGGCGGCGCTGGTGGCGGCGGCGCCGGATGTGACGGCGGTCGTGCACCTGGCGGCGCAGGCGGGGGTGCGGTTCTCGATGGTGGACCCGTACGCCTATGTCCAGTCGAATGTCCTCGGGCATCTGGTGATCCTGGAGGCTTGTCGTAAAATCAGTGGGTTGCGGCACGTTGTTTATGCCAGTTCTTCATCGGTCTACGGGGCGAACCGGGACTTGCCGTTCCGCGAGACGGACCGGGTGGACGCGCCGGTGTCGCTGTACGCCGTGACCAAGCGGGCGGACGAACTGATGAGCCATGCCTATGGCCACCTGTTCGGCCTGCCGCAGACGGGGCTGCGGTTCTTCACCGTCTACGGTCCCTGGGGGCGGCCGGACATGGCGTATTACAGCTTCGCCCGAGCGATCGTGGCGGGAGAGCCGATCACGTTGTACGAGGGCGGGCGGCTGAAGCGCGACTTTACCTATGTCGACGATATCGTGGCCGGGGTGCTGGGGGTGCTGGACCGGCCCCCTGCCGGGGATGCGCCGCGGCTGCTGAACATCGGCAACCATGCGGCCGAGGAGGTGCGGACGCTGGTTGCGCTGCTGGAGGCCGGGCTGGGCCGGCGGGCGGTGGTGCGGGACGCGCCGCGGCCGGCGGCGGACGTTGAGGAGACGTTCGCGTCGGTGGAGGCGATCGGGGCGTTGGCCGGGTTCCGCCCGGCGGTAGGGCTGGCCGAGGGGATCGGGCGGTTCGTGGCCTGGTTCAAGGCGTGGCACGCGGTCGCTTGAGGCTGTGCCGGGTGGGTTGGCGCGAAAAAAAGTTTTGCGGACTCGCTTGACCGCGGGATCGGCTTGGCCTACATCGCCGTCCACCGCTGAGGGCGACGCCTCTTGCATCCCCTTGGTGGTTACGCTAGGCTCTTCGGTCTGTTCCGGGGAATCGGGCGGCACAGCAAGGCAATTGGAGCCTGTCGGCCTACCGGAAAGTGGGCGAGGGGTTCTTTTTCGCCTTCGGTTCTTTGACAAGAGAATAGGCTAGGAAGGGATACGTTGGCGGCGCTCTGTTGCGATGCTGAGAGGCATTGTGGCTGAAGGTTTTTGGGCTGGGGTGTTTGGTATTGGGTGTTGGATCCTGATGCTGGATGTTTTGGTTG
>NZ_DASZTJ010000121.1:0-30210 GCF_035548235.1 Rhodopila sp. | reverse complement strand
GCCGACGAAGCCGAGGTCGAGCGCCCGCTCGATATTGCTGTCCGGGTCGCGCACCGTGCGCTGCAATTTGCGGGCGCGGATCAGCCCGCCGTCCTTGCCGCAGATGCCGACCGCGAGCGCGCCCGCGCGATTGATCAGGCCGGCGACCTGTTTGTTGACGGTGCCGGCCAGCACCATCTCCACCACCTCGACCATCGCGGCGTCGGTGACGCGCAGCCCGTCGACGAAGGTGGACTGGATCGCCAGCCGCTTCAGCATGGCATTGATCTGCGGGCCGCCGCCATGCACCACGACAGGGTTGAGGCCCACCTGCTTGAGCAGGGCGATGTCCTGGCCGAACTGCGTCGCGAGGTGTTCCTCGCCCATCGCGTGGCCGCCGTACTTCACCACCACCGTCGCGCCGGCGTAACGCCTGAGAAACGGAAGGGCCTGTGCAAGGACATGGGCATGCTCCTGCGCGGCGGCGACGCTGGTCGAAGACAGCGGTGATTCGGTCATGTCGCCGCGTTTACGGCGACGGCGCCGCCAGGGTCAAGCGTATCCCCCGCCGCATTCCGGGCATGCTCGGAAAACGACACGCCATTAACGTTTCGTTAAGGCGGCTGATCCTAGGGTCGAAGTCAGGACCAGGCGATTCGCGTCGTCCGTCCGATGTCTTCGCTCAGCAGGAGTATACCGGTGCCTCGAACCACGGCTGTCTCCATCCCGGATGGATTGTCCGCCGGCTCCGTGCCGCACGCCACTCCCCGCCGACGCCGCCAGCCTGGCAGCGTTCTGGCCAGCGCGGTTCTGGAGCATCTGCCGATCGCCGTCATCGTCCTGGACAGCCAGTTGCGCCTGCGGCACTGGAACCGCCAAGCCGTCACGCTGCTCGACGCGCCCTCCGTCCTCTCGGAAGCCGCGCCGTCGCTGGACGACATGCTGTCCCAAGCCCGGGCCCTGAGCAGAAGCCATCGCGAGGCCATCGGTCGGTTCTGCCGCGAACAGATCCCCGGTGACGGGCTGGAGGCGGATTCGGTGATGCGGCTGACCTATGGCCGCGACGGCCACCTGCTGCTGCGCCTGCGCTCCATCACCAACCAGCGCTGGCTGCTGCTGATCGACGACCAGCCGCCGACGCTGATGTTCGACGGTCCCGACACCTGGCTGGACGCGCTGACGGGCCTGAGCAACCGTCGCGGCTTCCACACGGCACTGGAGGACGGCCTGACCCTGGCCGGCGCCGAAGGGCATTTCTGCGTCATGCTGATCGACATCGATCATTTCACCGCGGTCAACGACACCTATGGCAGACCGACCGGCGACGCGCTGCTGTGCCTGGTCGCGCGGCGGCTGAGGAGCGAGGTGCGCGGCGGCGACCTGCTGGGACGGCATGGCGGCGACTCGTTCGTCGTGCTGGCCCGCGACACCATGACGGCGGAACCGCTGGCGGCCCGTATCCTCCACGCCTTGGCCATGCCGTTCCAGATCGAAGGGGAAGCGATCAGCATCACCGCCAGCATCGGCCTCGCCTATTACCCCGTCGCCGGCACCCAGGCCGACGCACTGCTGCGCGCCGCCGAGATCGCGGTCGGCGGTGCGAAACGGGCGGGAAGGGGCCGCTGGATGACGCTTGAGGACGTTGCCGATCCGTTACCCGAAATCGCGGCCCCGAGGTCCGTCGGCGCCTGATGCGGAGGCTTCATTCCAGCCAGCCGCTCTACCGGCTGATTTATTGCAGCCGGCGCGTCGCATGTCCTCCGCCGGGCGCGCCCGATCCCGAGTTGGAGCAGATCGCCGCCACATCCCGCCGCCGCAACGACCTGATCGGCGTGACGGGCGCGCTCCTGTTCACCGGCGCCGGCTTCGCACAGGCACTGGAAGGATCGCGGGAGGCGCTCGATCGCCTCTTCGAGCAGATCGCCGCGGATCCCCGCCACGCCGAGGTGACCGTGCTGAGCTTCGCCCCTGCCGACCGCCGGCGCTTCCCCAGCAACGCCATGACCGTGCTGGCCGGATTGCCGTCGGGCATGGCCGATCCGATCGACGGCCTGAAACCGGACCCGGCGCGCGACCGCCCGCGCCTGACGACGGCCGGGGACATCCTGCGGCTGCTGGAGATGATGATCCGGACGGAACCGGCGGTCGCGGTGTGAGAGCAACCCGCGTTCCTTGACCCTTCGTCTCACTGCCTCCCGGCAGCCACGACCCGGCCGGGCAAAAGCCTCGGACGGCCGGCACAAAGCCGACGACGGCGCTTCCCACGTCCTTAGTAGGGCAACTTCCCATGGGGCAGCGCCTCCACGGTGGCCTTGGCGATCCGTTGCATCGCCGGAATGCCGGAGAGCGGCTCGTCGCCGGTCAGCGCCCTGGCGACGGCGAACAGCGGGGCCGCGACGTCGCATTCCAGCGGGTCCTGGCTGGCCTTGCAGCGCAGCGCCGTGAACAGGAACCGTTCCGCCCAGTCACGCCGCTTTTCCTGCAACTCGCGCTTCAGAAGCTCCGTCACCGCCTGTTTCGCCGGCATCTTCGCGTAGCGCTTCTCGATATCCGTTCCTGCCTCGAACCAGGACGCGAAGATCGCGATGCGGTCCATCGCCTGCAGCGCACGCGCGTGCAGAGCGGCCAATCCCGCGGTGGTGCGATCCTTGGGCGGCAACTGGCCGAACTCCGTCTCGACCTCCGCCGCGAGGTCGATGTGCCGATCCTGCCAAGTCGAGATGCCGAACGCCTCGGCAACGCGCAGCAACGATGCGGGGGGCACCATCTCGTCCCGCAGCCCGACCGCCAGCGCATGCTGGACGATCCGGTCGCCAAACGACGTCCCGACCCGCTTCGCGCCGATGTCCTGTCGGACCACTTCCAGCAGTTCCGAGCTTTCGCGGCGTGAAAGCCCCGGCTGGATCCAGGCATCGACGACGCCCACACCGTGGCGGATCAGCACGCCGGCGATCGTCATCTTGCGCTCCGACCGGTCAATCAGGATGACGCTTTGCCCGGCCGCTCCGTCGACCAGGGATGCGAGGACCTCCACCTTGTCCGGCGTTCGAGGCCATGCATCCGGCTCCATGCCGCCAATCCGAGCGGTCCGGATCGTCGAGTCGATCGCCGCCCGCTCTCGCGGCGGCAGCCAGTTGCGCAGGCCGATCAGCCGCCGCAGCGAGGTGGCGGAGAGGGCGCGGGCCTTCGTCGCCTGATCCAGCGTCAGTGCGACATGACGGCGCACGGACGCGTCGAGGTCGAACAGCAGCAGAGGCACCGCGTCGGCCAGCATCGCATTCTCCGACCCCATCAGCTCGGTCGCCACGAAGCAGCGCACGTTCGGCGGCGTGATGGCGCTGTTGCCCTGCACGCTGTCGACGATATCGAACGGCGATTCGCTCATGCTGGCCAAAGTGTCGAGCATCTCGCGCACCGAACCGAGGAGATCTTCGGACGATAGCGTGTCGCCGTTCAGCATCCCTCCCGCCTCGGCAAGGCGTTCCTGCATCGACGCGGATATCGGGACCCGTGCATCGGTCAGGCTCTTGATCAGGAGCATCCAGGACTCCGCGGGGACCTCCGCCTGCTCGGCGGCCGTCAGGATGCGTTCCTGTGCCTCGCGCAGCAGCTTGCCGGCCCAGTGGTATCCGCCTTCCAAGCGGAAACGCAGCAACTCGAGTTGAGCGAAGAAAATGCAGGCCCAGGCGATCAGGAGGGGCGCGTCGGAGGACATGCCGGGCTTGGCCGCCTCTTCGATGAAGGTTTCGAGGGTCACAGGCAGCAAATGCGGCGAAGCGTCCAGCAATTCGCGCTCCTCGAGCGTCAGCATCGGGTCGCGGGTCGCAGCGATCCGCTTCGCGATCCGGGCCAGGACCGCCTGCTCCGCGGGAGCGCCCTGGCTCTGGGGGAGAAGGTCGTCGTCTCCCTCCTCCTCGAACATGTCTTTGAGCGCGGCCAGCTCATCCAGGCTTTCGGCCATCAGCAGCGTATCGGCAAGCTGATCGAGTCCGGAGAGCAGAGCGCGGGCGGTCCCTTCAGCGATCGCGACCTTCGCGGGTGAGAATTCCCCGGTATCGAAGCTCCAGACGCCGTCGCTCGCGATCTCGAAGTCCGGGCCCAGGATGCAGAGGCGGAAGGACCCGAGGTCCTTCAGGCCCAAGAGCGTCAGGTAGCAAGCCCCTGCGTCGATATCGGCGCTGTCGGGGTCGATATCGAGCTGGAAAGGCGCCTTCCCGGCAGCCTTGGCATGCGCAAGCGTCGCCCTGTAATCTTCCTCGCGCTCCGGATCGAAGAAATAGTCGCTGATCACGGTGGCGGCGATCTCCGCCATGACGTCCCGGATCTCGCTGGTCACCCTCGCCGTGGGAACCGCCGGTGCCTTGGTTTTCCTTGCCATTGGCTCTGTCCTTCGCGTCCCCGATACTAGAGCCGTTCCCCGACCCTACATCGCAAGGGCTGTCAGCTCGGACCTTAAGGCGGGTATCCCGGCGCCGGTTTCACTGCTGGTCACCAGCACGCCCGGAAACGCGGCCGGGTGGGTCCGGACGAGCGCTTCGACCTCCTGAACCTTCCGCGCCAGCGCCGGGGGTGTCGTCGAGTCGCTTTTGGTGAGCACGATCCTGAAGGTCACCGCCGCCCTGTCAAGCAGGTCCATCACGTCGCGGTCCGCCTGCTTCACCTCGATCCGGGAGTCGAGCAACAGGACGACGCGCCGCAAGGTGGGCCGGCCGCGCAGGTAGTCGAACATCATGCCCTGCCAGTCGGCCTTGATGTCCTTGGAGGCGCGTGCATAGCCATAGCCGGGCATGTCCACCAGCGTCAGCCGTCCGCCGAGATCGAAGAAGTTCAACTGCCGTGTCCGCCCCGGCTCCGAGGAGACGCGGGCGAGGTGGTTGCGCCCGGTCAGCGCATTCAGCAAAGAGGACTTTCCGACGTTCGACCGCCCGGCGAAGGCGACCTCCGGCCCGGCGATTGGCGGCAGTTGGTCCAGCCGCTGGGCGCCGTGGAAGAACCGGCATTCGGCGGCAAACAGCAGCCGGCCGGCTTCCAGGGCCTCAGGGTCCTCCCCCGGGTCCCTTGGCAGGCCCCCGGCAGGGACGGAATCCGGGTCAGGTCCGGGCAAGCGACGGTTTGGCGAGTTTGGTCCGGCGCTGGATCAGCCATTGCTGGGCGACGGACAGCGTGTTGTTCCATGACCAGTAGATGATCAGCCCGGCCGGGAACTTCGCCATCATGAAGGTGAAGATGACCGGCATGAACTGGAACATCTTCGCCTGCACGGGATCGGGCGGCGGCGGGTTCATCTTCTGCTGGGCGAACATTGTCAGGCCCATGATCAGCGGCCAGGCCCCCAGATGCAGCAGCGGGCTGATCTGCGTGGGATCGAACGGCAGCAACCCGAACAGGTTGAAGATGTTGGTGGGGTCGACCTGCGACAGATCGTGGATCCAGCCGAAGAAGGGTGCCTGCCGCATCTCGATGGTGACGAAGATCACCTTGTAGAGCGAGAAGAACACCGGGATCTGCACGATCATCGGCAGGCAGCCGGAGGCCGGATTGACCTTCTCGGCCTTGTACAGACCCATCATCTCCTGCTGCATCTTCTGCGGATCGTCCTTGAACCGCTCCCGGACCGCGGTCATCCGCGGCGCCAGCAGCTTCATCTTGCTCATGGAGCGATAGGAGTAGTTGGCCAGGGGGAAGAACAGGATCTTGACGAACACGGTGAACACCATGATCGCCACGCCGAAATTGCCGATCAGGCTGTTCAGCCAATCGATCGCCAGGAAGATCGGCCGCGTCAGGAACCAGAACCAGCCCCAGTCGACCGCATAGTCGAACAGCGGGATGTGCAGGCTCTTCTCGTAGCCGGACAGGATGGAGGCGACCTTGGCGCCGGCGAAGACATGGCTGACCGAGGTGAAGTCGCCGTTCGCCGGCACGGTCATCGGATTGGTCGTGATGTAATCGACCTGGTAGTGGTCGCCGTTGTCGCCAATGTGGCGGAAATTCAGCTTCGAAGCCATGCCCTGGTTCGGCACCAGCGCGGTCAGCCAGTACTTGTCGGTGATGCCGGCCCAGCCGCCGGTCGTCGCGGTATCGAAGGCGACGCCCTTGTTCTTCTCGCCCTCCGACTTGGCACTGGAATACGTCGTGTTGTGCAGCGTGCCGTCGGCGACGCCCAGCAAGCCCTCGAACAGGACATAATAGCCCGAGGTCTCGGGCAGGTAGTCGCGGCGGATGCGCGACCAGGGGAACAGGTTGACCGGTTTGGCGGTGGCGTTCTTCACCGTCTGGGTTACGGTGAACATGTAATCGTCATCGATCGCGAGGCCGATCTGGAACGTCAGGCCCTCGCCGTTGTCCCAGGACAGCGTGACCGGCTGGCCGGGCGACAGCGTCTTGCCCGATGCGGTCCAGACCGTATCGTCGTCCGGCAGCTTGACGGTCTCCCCCGCAGGGGCCGTCCATCCGTACTGGACATAGTAAGGATGCGCGTCCGACCGAGGCTCCAGCAGGCGGACCAGGGGGGAATCGGGCTTCAGGTCCTCCCGGTAGTCGCGCAGCACCAAGCTGTCCAGCCGCGCGCCCAGCAGGCTGATGGAGCCTTCCACGGCGGGGGCGGCGATCTCGACGCGCGGCACGTTCTTGGGCACGCTGCTCACCTGCGCCGGCCCGGGGGCGGCCGAACCGGGTGCGCCCTCCTTCGGCGTCGTGGCCGGGTGGTCCGCCGTGGCGACGTGCTGCGCCGGCACCGGCGCCGGTTTGGGCAGATGCGGCGCGACCAGGTACTCGAAGCCCAGCAGGATCGCCAGCGATACCGCGATCGCCAGGAAAAGCCGTCGTTGATCCATCAATGCCCCACTCGTGGCTCCGATCCGGGCACCGGATCGTAACCGCCTTCATGCCATGGATTGCAGCGCAGGATACGCCTGGCCGCGAGCGCGGAGCCCTTGAGGGGCCCGTGCGTGTGCAGCGCCTCGATCGCATAGTCGCTGCAACTGGGATAGAAACGGCAGTTCGCCCCGATCAGGGGCCGGATGGTCCACTGATAGGTGCGTATCGCGCCGATGCCGATCTGCGCGCCGAGGCGCGCCATGCCGCTCATGTCACGCCCGTCCTTTCAAGCGCTTTGCGCAGATCGGACTGTAACGCCTTGAAATCACGACCACGGGTGCTGTCGCGGCCGATCAGCACCAGGTCGACGCCTTGGATCGGGCGTTCCGCCAGCAGCAGGCGGGCGGCTTCCTTCAGCCGGCGGCGGGTGCGGTTGCGGATGACGGCGTTCCCGACTTTCCTGGTGACGGTGAAGCCAAGCCGAGCGGGGGCGTCGTCGTTGCGGGGAAGGGCCTGCAGGACGAGGCCGCCGATCGCGGCCCTGCGGCCGGACGCAGCGGCCTTCAAGAACTCGGCTCTGCGCTTCAGGCGCCCCGGAGCCGCCTTGGCGGTTTGGAAGCCGGGCTGCATCACGGTCTTGGCTGGCATGGTCGGCACACCAGCGGTCCGGGTCTCAGGCGGACAGGCGCTTGCGGCCCTTGGCGCGGCGGCTGGCCAGCACCTTGCGGCCGCCGACGGTCTCCATGCGGGCGCGGAACCCGTGCCGGCGCTTGCGGACCAGCTTGGACGGTTGATAGGTGCGCTTCACGGCTACTCTCCGACATCGGCCGGCAACGGGGCGCCGGCCCAGAGGATGACACAACGGATGACACAAACACGAAGACGGGTGCGCCTTTCGGGCGACCCGTCAGTGGGGGCGGCTTATAGGGTCGGGGCGCCGATGCGTCAATTGAAGAGATGGTTGGGTTATGGCGCGGGTCGGATTTCCGGGGCCGGCGGGTTTCTGTTGCATGCGTTGACATATGGCCTTCCCGCCGGCGGATGCGGAACGGCGCTATCGTCCATCGGCCGATCCACCCGCAACGAACCGCGCGGTCGCCGGCACGAGGCAGAGCAATGCCGCCAGCATCCAGAAGGCGTTGTGCAACCCGACGGCCTTGGAGACGAAGCCCATCGCGGCGGGGCCGGCCAGGATGCCGGCATAGCCCGCCGTCGTCATCCCGCTGATCGCGAGCGCCGGCGGCATGACGGTCTGCGAGCCCGCCTTGCGGAACAGCACCGGCACGATGTTCGCGGAGCCAAGACCGATCAGTACGAAGCCCGACATCGCCGGCACCGCGGTCGATGCCGCAAGCAGGACGACGAACCCGGCGACTGCCAGGATGCCGCTCCAGAAAAGGGTTGCGCTGTCGCCGATGCGGGCCGCCACCCGATCGCCCGCCAGGCGCCCGGCGGTCATGGCGATGGCGAACAGCATGTAGCCCACGCCGCCCCGCGCCGCCGATGTCAGGTCGGCGCTGACGACCAGAAGCGCGCTCCAGTCAAGCAGCGCTCCTTCAACGAGAAAGGCGGCGGCGGCGAGACCGGAGATCAGCAGCACGATGCCCTGCGGCATGACGAAAACCCGCGCCGTTTCGCCCTGTGTGCCGATCAACAGGCGCGGCCAGGCGACGAGGATCGCCCCGAGCATGATCGCGGCGCAACACAGCGTGCTCGACAAGGGAGTGAGATGCGAGGACAGGAGGAAGGTCATGAATGCCGAACCGGCGAAGCCGCCGATGCTGAACAGTGCATGGAAACCCGACATGAGCGGCCTGCCGGCCGCGCGCTCGACCTCCACCGCGTGGATGTTCATCGCGACGTCCAGCGATCCGAGCGCGGCGCCGAAGCCGAGGAGCGCTATGGCGAGCGCCGGGGGCGTCGTCACGACCGACAGGAATGGCAGCGCGGCCGTCAGGCCAAGGCCGCTCGCGACGATGGCGGGTTTCGCCCCATGACGGGCGCTGAGCGCACCGGTGAACTGCATCGCGACGACGGAACCGATCCCGATGCAGAGCAGCAGGAGGCCGAGCGTGGCGTCATCGACGGCGAGACGCTGCTCGGCGAAGGGCACCAACGGCGCCCAGCAGGCGATACCGAAGCCGGCGACGAGAAAGGCAAGGCGCGTGGCGAGACGTGTCGCCGGCCGATCATGCGAAACGACGATCCCAAACTCCTGTTGACGATTGTCCGGTATGATACCTACCGTCGCTACGTGGATACCGTTTACCTCCCCAGGGCAAGCCGACGCCGTAGGGCAAGCCGACGCCGTCGCTGCGATCTTGCGGCGGCCTGTGCGGCTGCGTGGGAGAGGTCCCTTTCCGGGTGAGAGTCGTTCCCTGAAGCGATCTTCCCCGCCCAGCCTTCAGCCCACGCTTCCGGACCCCCGCAGCCCCTTCGGCTTCGGGGGTTTTCTCTGCCCCTCTCTCGGGAGACGACCATGCAGGATCAACCTTCATCATCGGCCAATTCGGCCTTGCCCCACCCGCTGACGGACGCGATCCGCGCGGGCTTGCGACGCGCGACCCCCGCGGATGCCGCCGCCGTGCGCGATCTCACGCGGGCTGCCTATGCCAAGTGGGTGCCTGTCATCGGTCGGGAACCCAAGCCGATGACCGCCGACTACGAGATGGCTGTTCGCGAGCATGTCGTGGACCTGCTGCATCTCGACAGCGAACTGGTGGGGCTCATCGAGATGCGGGCCGGGACTGACCACCTCCTTATTGTCAACGTCGCGGTTTCACCCGCTCACCAAGGCCGTGGATATGGCCGGGCGCTTCTGGCGCATGCGGAAGAGTTCGCCCGCTCACGCGGGTTGGAGGACGTGCGTCTCTACACGAATGGCAAATTTACCGACAACGTGAGCCTCTATAAGCGGGTCGGGTACCGCGTTGATCGCGAGGAACTTCATCCGCAACTCGGATCGGCCGTCTACATGAGCAAACATCTCCAGCCGATCAGGCCGGGGTCCTAATCCAGGATCAGCCCGCCATCGACGTTGAAGGACTGGCCTGTGATATTCCGGGCTCGCGGGGAAGCCAGGAAGAGGACCATCTCCGCGATGTCCTCGGGGTCATTCGCCCGCTTCAGGGGAATAGCCTCGGCCCGCCGCCGTTCCATCTCCTCCACCGTCACGCCCTCTTGCTGCGCTCGGGTCCGCAGGTTGGCGTCGGAGAGCGCAGTGCGGGTCACCCCGGGACAGACCGCGTTGACGTTGATGTCATGGCGGGCCAACTGGAGCGCCGCCAGCTTCGTCAGCCCGATCACGGCGCCCTTGCTTGCGGCATAGGCGGCGTTCGATGCGCCTATGTATCCTTTGCCGGCGATCGAGGCGATATTGACGATGCGGCCGGTGCGGCGGGGGATCATCTCGCGCGCGACGCGCTGAAGGCAGAAGAACACGCCCTTCGCGTTCACGCGATGGATGCGGTCCCAGTCCGCCTCGGTCACGTCCATGATGTCGGCGCGACGCGTTACGCCCGCGTTGTTCACCAGGATGTCGATCCAGCCGAATTCTTCGACCGTCTGCCGCACCATCCGGTCGATGTGGTCCAGGTCGCCGACATCGGCCTGCACCGCCAGCGGACGGCGGCGTTGCGATTCCATGATGGATTTCGCCACCGCCTCTGCCTCCGCACCCCCGATGTCGGCGACGACGACATGGGCGCCGGCCTTTGCCAATGCGACCGCCGTTGCCTTGCCGATTCCATTGCCCGCGCCAGTCACCAGCGCGACCTGACCCGCCAGTTCCATGGTTGGTCCCTCCCGTTTCGTTTCCGTGGCCGGTCATGGGCTTTCCGCCGGCCGGCCGCCGCATTTGAGCAGTTCCGCCGACACGCGTCGACTTTGGTCCCTTTGCGGGCGGGGGAGGCGGTTGGGAGGAACGGCTTCTCTTGCGGGAAGCGGGGGGATTTCGCACGGCGGGGGAGCGCTGCGCGCCCTTCGGGAAGGGCACGGTGTGCACGGAGGATTTGTGTCGGCGGAGATTTTTATCGACACGGACCCTGCTGGCCCCTGACCGGATGGAAATGCAGGAACCTGGCGACCGCCGGCGTCACATATCGACGACGATATAATCTTCCTCGACCCGCACCGGCACCGTCTCGGCGACATAAGGCCCTTCCACCACCTCGGCGCCCGAGGCGACATTGACCGGATAGGCCTTGCCGCGGATTTTCGCCGGGTCGCAATAGGATTGCCCGGTCCGGATGTCGAACTCCCAGCCATGCCAGGGGCAGCGCACGAACTCGCCCTTGCGCTCGTAGCGGTACACACCGGGTTTGGAGGACACCAGCACGCCGGAGATGACGCCGGCGCACAGGCTGCCGCCCTGGTGCGGACAGCGGTCGAGCATGCCGAAATATTCGCCGTCCAGATTGAAGACCGCGATCGGCCGCCCCTTGACGGTGTATTGCCGGTGGCTGCCAGGCGGCACTTCGGTTACAGGTGCAACGACATGCCGGCTCATCGCACCGGTTCCAGCAAGCGGGCGTAAGTCGCCCGTGGGTTATCGACCATGATCTTGCGCACCAGCGACGCCGGCAGCCCGTCCGGCAGCGGGTCGGCGCCGTCGAATTGCCAGTGTGGATAGTCCGTGGAAAACAGCAGCAACGCGTCGGATTGCAGGTGCTCGATCACCCGTTCCAGGCTTGCGCTGTCCGGCGGACCGTCGGTCGGCTGCAGCGACAGCCGCACATTGCTGCGCACGATGTCGAACGGCGAGCGGTCCACCCAGGGGATTTCCATGCGCAGGCCGCGCCAGTACTTGGTCAGCCGCCAGAGATGCGCCGGCAGCCACGTCCAGCCGGACTCCAGCAGCACCACCATCAGGTCCGGATACTGGTTGAAGACGCCTTCGCAGATCAGGCTGCTCAACTGAGTCTGGAACGCCTGCGCCTGGGCCGTGTAGTCCTCGGTGTAATAGCTTGGCCATCCGACCGCCGTCGGCGGATTGTGGTAGGCGCTGCCTGCATGGATGCCGATCGTCAGCCGGTGGCGCGCGGCGGCGGCGTAGATCGGCCAGTAGACGCGCTTGCCCAACGGCTGGTCGCCGCTGGCCAGCAACAGGACTTGCACGAAGCGCGGATCGCCGGCCCGGCGCTCGATCTCGTCCACCGCCAACTCGACGTTCTGCGTCGGCACCACGATGCTGGCGCGCAGTCGGGGTTCCCGATCCAGCAATTCGGCCGCCACCCAACTGTTCACCGCACGGGCGAACGCGGCCGCCATGTCCTCGCTGAACAACAGTTGCACGCCGTAGAGACAATTGCAGATCGCCAGCGCGCTGCCGAACGGATCGAGACATTCGTTGCGGATCTGCTCCAGCGTCGCTGCCGGCTTGCCACGGTCAGGCCGCCAGTCGGGACGGGCGGTAAGGGGCGAACGGGCCGGGTAGCTGATGGAGTTCAGCTCATCCATGCCGCGCAGCCTGACGGTCTCCCGCCAATGGTCTTCCAGATACGGCAGCAGCGCGGCCAGGTTCGGGATCGACGGATGGATGTCGCAATCGATCGGTGCAAGCGTCGTCATGGCGGCCTGTCTCGAGATCAAGGCTGGTTGCGCCAGCCGGGCGTATAGACGTCGCGGGCGTTGCCGATGAAGAACGCCTCCCGCTGCTGTTGCGTCAGGCGCAGCGGCATGGCCGTTTGCGGATCGTCGTAGTCCCAGTGCGGATAATCGGTGGCGAACAGCAGCCGGTCCCAGCCGATCCATTCGATGACGTCGCGCAGGTGTTCCGACGGGTCCGGCTCTTCCATCGGTTGCGTCGTCAACCAGATATGGTTTCGAATGTACTCACTCGGCAGGCGGGTCAGGTGCGGCGTTTCGGCGCGCAGTCGCCGCCAGTTGCGATCCAGCCGCCAGGCGAGCGACGCCAGCCAGGCGAACCCGGCCTCGATCAGCACCACGCGCAGCGCCGGGAAGCGCGCGAAGATGCCTTCCACCACCATGCTGGTGACCATCGATTGGCAGGACTGGGCGTGGCCGACCATGTCTTCGATATAGAAGCTGCTCCAGCCGGTGCTGCTGGTCGGCTGGCCGCCATTGCCGAACGCATGGATGCCCACCGGCAGGCCGGCCGCGGCCGCAGCCTCGTAGATCGGCCAATAGCGGCGGTTGCCCAGCGGTTCGACAGTGCGCGACAGCAGCAGCACCTGCACCATGTCCGGCGAGCCGGCCCAGCGCTCGATCTCCCGCACCGACGCGGCCGCGTCTTCGTAAGGCACCACGATCGACGCTTTCAGCCGCGGCTCCGGCTGCGTCCACTCCGCGACCTGCCAGTCGTTGATCGCTCGGCACAGCGCGGCGCTGAGGTCGAGATTCTGGAACCCGCCCGGATGCGGACGGATCATCGCCAGGACGCCCAGTGCGATGTTGTTGGCGTCCAGATGGTGGGTGCGCATGAAGTCCAGGTTGCTGCCCGGGCGGCCGCCGCCTGGCGGCCAGGCGTCGCGGCGAGAGGCGTCCGGCTGGCTCTTGGGGTATTGCGGGCCGCTGTAATTGCCCTGGCGCGCACGCTGCCCGAACAGGTCCAGGTGCTCGCGCCAGCGCGGCTCCAGGTATTTGTACAGCATGGTGAATTCGCGCGGACTGTGATGGATGTCGCAATCGGCGATCGCCATCCTGGTGGCCGCGCTCACCGGCCGGGTCAGTTCGGTTTGCTGGGTCATGGCGCTGTCTGCCTCCTGAGGTTTATTCGGCGGCGGCCTGATTGGTGCCGACGGCGATGGCGTCCGCCGGCTCATCTAAATCGATCGGGTCGCGCACGACCACTCCATAGAAGAACGCACCGGCGATCATGAACGCGGCGCCAAGCGCCAGCGCAAGGTCGAAGGAGCCGGTGGCGTCGACGACGATGCCGGTCAGCAGCGGCGACACCGTGCCGCCCAGATAGGAGCCGAAGTTCTGGATCGAGGAGACGGAGGCCGATTGGGAATGCGGCGCGACCGCGGTGATCAGCGTCCAATGGCCGGTCTGTGCAAAGGCCAGGAAGAACATCGATCCGGACACGCCGACCAGCGCCATGTTCAGCCCGGTCACGTATGCGGCCAGGGCGCAGAACGCCGCCGACAGCAGGAAGCCGGCCACGGTCGGGATCTTGCGGCTGGCAACGATGCCGACGCCCCGGTGCGCCAGCCAGTCGGTCGCATGGCCGCCGACCTGCGAGCCGATGATGGAGCAGGCCAGCGGGATCATCGCCAGCACGCCGGTCTTGCCGATGCTGACATGGTGCTGCATCTCCAGGAATCCCGGCAGCCAGGTGCCATACATCCAGATGACGTAGCCGGAGCAGAACGCGCCGAAGATCAGGCCCCACATGGAGCGGAAGCTGAACAGGCGCGTCCAGTCCCGCAGGTTGCCGCCGTTCTTCGTCGTTTGGTTGAAGTCCAGGTAGTCACGGTCCGCCTGCGGCAGTCCGGACAGGTCCGGATCGCGGTACAGCACGAACCACCCCACCGCGCCGACCAGCCCGATCACCCCCATGGCGACGAACATGCCGCGCCAGCCCAGCGCGAGCATCAGCGCGGTCATGATCGGCAGGCCGATCAGCCGGCCCAGATCGCCACCCACCGTGTAAACGCCGGTGGGCCGGCCACGATCGCGGGGATGGAACCAGTCGGAGACGCAACGGACGGCGCCGGGGAATGCCGGACATTCAAACACGCCCAGGGCGATGCGCGAGGCCAGCAGCCCGGTGAAACTGGTGAAGACGCCGCCGGCCGCCTGGGCCAGCGACCACAGCACCAGCGCCCAGCCCACCAGCCGCTTCGTGCCGATCCGGTCGATCATCGCGCCGATCGGCAATTGCGCGAACGCATAGGTCAGCGACCATGCCGATTGCAGCGCGCCGATCCCGGCGGCCGTCAGGGCGAAGCTCTCCCGGATCTTCAGGTTGCCGACCGCCAGGGTCGAGCGGTCGATGTAGTTCAACGCGATGGCGAACGTGCAGAGAGCGACCGCGAACCATCGCATGCGCTGCAGTGTCGGAGAAATCTGTTGGGCCACCCTTGTTTCCTCCAGCCGCTTGGGGGCGCGGACGCTGTTATTGGCCTGACTGACGCCTTGCCGGCCGGACGGCGCGCCGGGCCGGTCCGATTGCGTTGTGCGACGTCGATTTGAGGCAAGGTCCCTGGACCACTGGCGTACCGCCCTCCACCCATTTTCTTGTATTCGGGCGATTGTGGTCCGCGATTGGCCCAGTCGTCAATCAGCGCAGGCGGTGCCGGTCCGTGATGCGCCCTCCCGCCGTCATGACAGGTTTCCGATCCAGGGGGCGCGGTGCTCGTGTCGAGAGGCGTGGATGGCTGGCCTGCGCCCGCCACGACCGAGCGTGGGCCGGCTAACCGGAGCAGGCCCCTGGGTGCAGGCCCCTGTCAGATGTCCAGTGCCGTCGATCGGGCGCCGGCCGGCGTGCCGTCCGGGTCCGCCAGCGCCACCAGCATGTTGCGGGTCCGTTCGGCGGCCAGGCTCCGCGCCCGCTCGCCGTCCCTGACTTGCAGCGCGTCGAAGATCGCCTCGGCCAGCCTGACCTGCACCGCCTGCCGCCGCGCATCGGCCGCCAGGCCGGCGGTCTGGGTCCAGCCAAGCCGTTCCCGGCAATCGGTCAGAAGCTGGTAGATCGCCACCAGCAGGGGATTGCGGGTGGCGCGCGCCACCGCCTGCCAGAACAGGTAGCCGAGGCGCTTGTAGCTGTCCGGGTCCGAGGCCTGCCGCATGTCGTCAAGCCGGCGGCGGATGCGTGCGAAGTCCTCGCCCGTGGCGCGCGAGGTGGCCAGGGCCGCGATCATCGGTTCCAGGATGTGGCGCATCTCCAGCACGTCCAGCATGGCGACGTCCGGCAGGGTGGCCGTCCTGCCGGCGGTCGCGTAGCTGCCGCTGCCCACCACGCGCACGATGCGTCCCGCTGCGTTCAGCCGGCGGAACGCCGCGCGCACCGATTGCCGGCTCACGCCGAACCGCGCCGCCAGCGCCCGTTCGCTTGGCAGCCGTCCGCCGCTTTGGCTCTCCGACAGATGGGCCTCGAGGTGCCGGTAGACCCGTTCCACCGGTCCTGCTTCGTCCGCTTGGGCTTCGACAGTCTGCACTGACCCACTCCCGTTCGACCGCTCTGCCATGGAGCGGACCATTAACGGACCAATTGAGGCAGATCGCGGCGGTCTTGTCCACCGGCGCGAACCTCCCTTGGGAGATTCCCGGAACGCCCTTCATGGCTCCGTCGGAGACCCATCCGGGAACCCGTTGGAGGACCCTCTCGACCACCCCTCCGAGGGCCGCCGCTCTGGCCAAGCAGGCCGGGGCAGGGCAGAACGGTTCGATGTCCGCCACCGAAACGTCCCCTTCGCTCCGATCCTGGCTGCTGCTGGCCGCAGCCTTCACCACCTTCTCGATCGGCGCGGCATTCATGCACGCCTACACGGTGTTCCTGGTGACGTTCATCGAAGTGTTCGGCTGGACCCGTGCCCAAGTCTCGATCGCGTATGCCGTCGCGCAGGCGGTGAACGGCATCAGCTCGCCCTTCGTCGGCTGGCTGGTCGACCGGCTGGGGACGCGCAGGCTGATCCTGATCGGCGGGACGGTGCTGACGCTGGGGCTGTTGATCAGCGCCCACGTGAACGCGTTGTGGCAGATCGTCATCGTCTACGGCGTCGTCATGACCATGGGGTCCAACTGTCTCGGCCTCGTGGTGTTCGTGCCGCTGCTGTCGCGGCTGTTCGTACGCAACCGCGGCATGGCGGTGTCGATCGTGCAGTCGGCCAACGGCTTCGCCCGAGCGTTCTCGGCCCCGGTGACGACGATGATGATTTCGGGCCTGGGGTGGCGGGGCGCCTATCTCTGGCAGGGTATCTTCATGGGCGTGGTGCTGCTGCCGTTGGCGGCGCTGTTCCGCGGCGCAGGGCAGGGGACGGTGCGGCGGTCGGCGGAGGTCGACGGCTGGACCCTGCGCCAGGCTGTCCGCACGCCGCATTTCTGGCTGCTGTTCCTGGTCTATCTCTTCACCGGCCTGGGCAGTTTCCTGGTGGCGCTGCATCAACTGGCATTCGCCGTCGATATCGGCTTCAGCCAGCTCTATGCCGCGGGCGTGTTGGGGATGGGGGCCTTCCTGTCGCTGCCGGGCGTGATCGTGACCGGCACGATCTCGGACTATATCGGGCGCGAGCTGTCGGCGATCGTGACCTATGGGACCTCGATCCTGGGGGTGGTGTTCGGGCTGATGATCCACTCGCCCGACCAGCATCTGCTGCTGTGGCTGCACGCCTGTTTCTTCGGCCTGACCTGGGGCGCCCGAGGCCCTGCGATCACGGCGAAGACGGCCGACCTGTTCCCGGGGCCGAACCTGGGCACGATCCTGGGCGTGATCACGATCGGCACCGGCCTGGGCGCGGCGCTGGGGTCATGGTCGGCGGGGTTCGTGTTCGACGTGACCGGCAGCTACCGGGTGGCGTTCTGGCTGTCGATCCTGTTCTATGTCGCGGGCAGCATCGCGTTCTGGGGCCTGCGGCGGCCCCCGGCGAAGCGCGCGTAAGGGAGGATCGATGAGCCTGGACGTCGCCGCCGGGGCGATCATCGCCTATCGCCTGTTCGACGTCGCTTATGCCATCGACCTCGGGAAGGCCGAGGCCAATTGGGCGCGGACGGTCCGCACCGGCATCTCCCGCGGGCGGCTGACCGCCACGCCGGCCAAGGCGGTGACGTTTGGGGTGCCGCCGGTGGAACTGACGCTGGACGCCGTCACCCTTCCATTGCCCGCCCCGTTCCCGGTGACCGCCACCGCAAGGCTCTACGAGTTCGGCGCGGTGTCGCTGGAACTGCACGTGCCGGTCGCCGACCTCGGCTGGGCGGCGTTCACCCAGCGGCTGAACGATATCGACCGGACCGTGGCCGACAGCCCGCTTTGGGGCATGCTGCTGGGCCGGGTGAGGGACGGGGTCGGCGATGCGCTGGTCCGCCCGGCCGGGACGTTCCTGGAGGAGGATTACCTCGTCGGCGTCGTGCAGGCGTTCAGCGAGACCCTGCCCGCCGAGGCGCTGTTGCAGCGGCTGGACCTGGTGCCGCTGCTGTCGGGAGAGGTCCGGCCGCTGTCGGACGCCGCCCGCGCCGACCTGCTGCGGCATCGATACTCGTTCTACGTGGACGACCTGGTGGTCCTGACCTGGGACCGCGCGTTCATCTATGAGCCGCGCGGGGATTCCGACGTGCTGGACGTGCTGGAGGTGGCGAACGCGCAGCTTCTGGAGATGCGCTACTACGACGAACTGCTGGATGGCGAGTTGCCGCGCATGTACGACCTGGTGGAAGCAGCGCGGCGTCATCGGCCTCTGCCCGGCGCTCGGCGTTTCGCGGACCTGGCGCGGCGGTTCTACACCCTGGTCGCCGAGGTGACGGAACTGACCGAGAAGGTCGACAACGCGCTGCAGGTGACCGAAGACGTCTACCTCGCCCGCATCTATGCCGCTGCCCTGGAGCTGTTCCGCGTGCCGACGGTCAGCGCGGCGGTAAGCCGCAAGCTGTCGATCATCCGCGACACCTACACGGCGCTGTACGACGAGGCGCACAGCAGCCGGTCGGAAATGCTGGAGATCATGGTGTTGGTGCTGATCGCAGTGGAAATCGTGGTGGCGGTCTGGCGGTGAGACCGCCACCCACGCTACCCGGCGTCGGCGGCGACCTGGACCTTCACGATCTTGTCCGGATCGTTCACCGTCCCGCTGCCGCCGCTGCCGCGCTTGATGGCGTCGACGAAGTCCATGCCCTCAACGACCTGGCCCCAGATCGTGTACTGCCCGTTCAGGTGCGGCGCCGGTTCGAACATGATGAAGAACTGGCTGTTGGCGCTGTTCGGGTGCGCGGACCGCGCCATGCCGCAGGTGCCGCGGGTGAACTTGGCGTCGTTGGAGAACTCGGCGCGGATATTGTCCAGGTCGCTGCCGCCGGTGCCGGTGCCGGTCGGGTCGCCGCCCTGGGCCATGAAGCCCTCGATCACCCGGTGGAACGGCGTGCCGTCATAGAAACCCCGGCGCACCAGCGTCTTGATCTGGTCGACATGCAGCGGCGCGAGCTTCGGGAACAGCTCGATGACCACCCGCCCGTTCTTCAGGTCCAGGTACAGGGTGTTTTCCGGATCCAGCTTCGATTCGCTCATGACAAGCCTCCTTCGCTACTTCACGTCTGCCGCGACGCGCATGTGGACGATGCGGGTCGGCTGACCTTCCACCTGGCCGTTCGGGCCGGTGCCGCGCTTGATCTGGTCGACGAACTCCATGCCTTTTACCACGCGGCCCCAGATCGTGTAGTTGCCGTCCAGCGACGGCGCCGGGGCGAACATGATGAAGAACTGGCTGTTGCCGCTGTTGGGATCGGACGTGCGGGCCATGCCGCAGACGCCGCGCACGAAGTGCAGCCGGCTGACCTCCAGGGGCACGTCGGGCAGCTTGCTGCCGCCGGTGCCGGTGCCGGTCGGGTCGCCGCCCTGGGCCATGAAGCCCTCGATCACCCGATGGAACGGCGTGCCGTCATAGAAACCCTGCCGCGCCAGCGTCTTGATCTGCGCGACCGTCTTGGGTGCGACGTCGGGCAGAAGCTGGATGACGACCCGGCCCTGCGGAAGGTCCATGTACAGCGTGTTCTCCGGGTCCAGCTTCTCCTGCGCCCGAGCCGCGCGAGGCTCGACGAGACCCAGCCCGGCGAACCCCAGCGCCCCAAATCCCAGCGCGGCGGCCGAGGCAGTCATCAGTGTGCGGCGATGCATTCAGCGCCCCTCCAGCGAATGAACGGTCGAAATCGTCGAAAGTGTCAGCCGCGCAAGCGCTTCAGGATATGCGCATGCGTCCGCGGCGGCACGAAGGAGGTGATGTCGCCGCCCAGCATGGCGACCTCCTTCACCAGGCGGGAGGCAATGAACTGGTGCGTCTCCGACGCCATCAGGAACACCGTCTCGATTTTCGGGTCCATGCGGTAGTTCATGCCCGCCATTTGGAATTCGTAGTCGAAGTCTGACACCGCCCGCAGGCCGCGGATGATCATCGTCGCGCCGATCTTGCGGGCGAACTGGACCAGCAGCGTATCGAAAGGCTGGACCTCGATCTCCATGCCATTGCGCGAGGCGATGGTCTCGATCTCGGCCTTCACCAGTTCGACGCGCTCCTCCAGCGGGAAGAGCGGGCCTTTGCCGGTGTTGATGGCGACGCCGACCACCAGCTTGTCCAGCAGCCTGGCGGCGCGGCCGATCACGTCCAGGTGCCCGTTGGTCACCGGGTCGAACGTGCCCGGATAGAGGCCAATCCGCTTATGGCCCGTCTTGTCAGCCATCTTGTCCTTCCTCGGTCGCGGGCTTCTCGTCATCCGGCCCGCCTTCGTCGCTTTCGGTCTCCAGGACCGTGAACACGCTGGTCACGTGCTCGCCCTTGTCGACCCGGAACAATGTGACACCCATGGCCGAGCGGCCGGTGATCCGCACCTGGTCGACAGGAACGCGGATCAGGCGGCCGGCGTCGGTCACCATCATGATGTCATCCCCGTCACGAACCGGGAAGGTCGCCACCACCGCCCGTCCGTTCCTGGGCGCCAGCGTGATGTTGCCGATCCCCATCCCCGCGCGGCCGGACACCCGGTACTCATAGGCCGAGGTGCGCTTGCCGAAGCCCATGTCGGTGACCGTCAGCAGCAGTTCCTCGGCGGCCTCCATCTCGGCGATCTTCTCGGCCGACAGGGTGATGGCCTCGGTGCCGGTGTCCTCGACCTCGGTCTCGGGGGCCGGGGTGTCCGCCTCGGCCTCGCCATTGCCGTTGGCGCGGCGTTTGGCGTTGGCCTGGCGGATGAACGCCTCCCGCGTCGCCGGGTCGTAATCGGTGTGGCGCAGCACGGACAGGCTGATGACCTCGTCGCCGCTCTGCAGCTTGATGCCCCGCACGCCGGAGCTGTCGCGTCCGGCGAACACGCGGACCTGGTCGTCCGTGAGCTGGAAGCGGATGCAGCGCCCCTTGCGGGAAGCCAGCAGCACGTCGTCGCCTTCGCGGCAGGTGGCGACACCGATCAGGTGGTCGCCCTCGTCCAGCTTCATCGCGATCAGGCCGGAGGACCGAACATTGCGGAAATCCGACAGCCGGTTGCGGCGCACGTTGCCCGACGCCGTGGCGAACACCAGGTGCAGGCTCTCCCACAGCGTCTCGTCCTGCGGCAGCGGCAGGACGGTGGTGATCGTGTCCGCCCCCAGTTCCGGCAGCAGGTTGACCAGCGCTCGGCCCTTGCCGGCGGGGCCGCCTTCGGGCAGGCGCCAGACTTTTTCCCGGAATGCCTTGCCGCCCGAGGAGAAGAACAGCACCCATTGATGGGTATGCGCGTTGAAGCTGCGGGTGACGATGTCGTCGCCGCGCGTGCCTGCGCCGGAACGCCCCCGTCCGCCGCGGTTCTGTGCGCGGAACGTCTCCAGCGGCGTGCGCTTGATGAAGCCGTCGCGGGTGATGGTCACCACCATCTGGCCCGGTTCGATCAGGCTTTCGTCGTCCTGGTCGGCCGGCGCGTCGGTGATGTCGGTCATCCGCGGGACGGCGATCTCCTTGCGGGCGGCCTGGAGTTCCTCGGTCATCACCTCCATGCGGCGGATGCGCGAGCCCAGGATCTCCAGCAATTCCCGGATCTTCTCGCTGACCTCGGCCATGTCGGCCTGGATCTTCTCGCGTTCCAGGCCGGTCAGGCGCTGCAGGCGCAGTTCCAGGATGCCGCGGGCCTGTTCCTCGGTCAGCCGCACCGTGCCTTCGGGCGAGATCACGTTGCCCGGCTCATCCACCAGTGCCAGCAGCGCGCCGACGTCGCCGGCCGGCCAGTCGCGCGCCATCAGGGCGACCCGAGCGGCGGCGGCGTCGGGGGAGGCGCGGATCAGGCGGATGACTTCGTCGATATTGGCGACTGCGATCGCCAGGCCCACAAGGTTGTGCGCCCGTTCCCGCGCCTTGCCCAGTTCGAAGCGGGCGCGGCGGATGATGACCTCTTCGCGGAAGCGGACGAAGCAGGCCAGCGCCTCCTTCAGGCCCAGCAGCCGGGGCTGGCCGTCATCCAGCGCCAGCATGTTGACGCCGAAGCTGGTCTGCAATTGGGTGAAGCGGAAAAGCTGGTTCAGCACCACCTCGGGCGTGGCGTCGCGCTTCAGCTCCATCACGATCCGCATGCCGGAGCGGTCGGACTCGTCGCGCATCTCCCCGATGCCCTCGATCACCTTGCCGCGGACCAGTTCGGCGATCTTCTCGATCAGGGTCTTCTTGTTGACCTGATAGGGGATTTCGGTGACGACGATGGCCAGGCGGTCCTTGCGGATCTCCTCGAACTCGGTGCGGGCGCGGATGGTGATGCTCTCGCGCCCGGTCTCGAAGGCCGAGCGGATGCCGGACCGGCCGATGATGATGCCGCCGGTCGGGAAATCCGGGCCGGGAACGATCTTCATCAACTCGTCGAGCGTGATGTCGGGTTCGGCGATCAGGGCCAGGGTGGCGTCGATGATCTCGCCCGGATTGTGCGGCGGGATGTTGGTCGCCATGCCCACGGCGATGCCGTTGCCGCCGTTGACCAGCAGGTTCGGGAACTTGGCCGGCAGGACGCGGGGTTCCTGCTCGCTTTCGTCATAATTGGGCTGGAAATCGACCGTGTCCTTGTCGATGTCTTCCAGCAGCAGGGCCGACGCCTTGGCCAGCCGCACTTCCGTATACCGCATCGCCGCCGGGTTATCGCCGTCGACGCTGCCGAAATTGCCCTGCCCGTCGATCAGCGGCAGCCGCATGCTGAACGACTGCGCCATGCGCACCATGGCGTCGTAGATCGAGGCGTCGCCGTGCGGGTGGTATTTACCCATGACGTCGCCGACCACGCGGGCGGATTTTCTGTAAGGTTTATCCGGCGTGTAGCCGGCTTCGTGCATACCATAGAGGATACGCCGGTGCACGGGCTTCAGGCCGTCGCGCGCGTCCGGCAGCGCCCGCGACACGATCACGCTCATCGCGTAATCGAGATACGAGCGGCGCATTTCCTCTTCGAGGGAAACCGGCTGCATGTCGCCCTGCGGGCCGGAGGGGTCCGCGGGTCCGTCGTGTGTGTCGCTCAAAACAACCCTGTCCGTTGCCTAACGCCGGCCGGACCCGGCGGAATCCGCTGGGTCCGGGGCGGGTGGCGTCTCGTCAGGGTGCTAGATAGGCCGATTCCGGCCACAAGGCGAGAGGCATTTCGGGCGCTTCCGGCGGCCTGGAAATCGGGCCTTGTCCGGGGTTCCGAAGGCGGGTCTGCCGGGCGGTCCGGTCAGGCCGCCATGCGGGTTTCCTCACCGGTCATGAAGGCCCGTAATTGCAGCCGCGCCCGGTGCACGCGGCTTTTCAGCGTCCCGATCGCGCAGCCCGTCTGTTCGGCCGCGTCCTCATACGATTTCTCCTGCAGGACGATCATGAACAGCGCTTCCCTCTGGTCGTTGGGCAGCCTGTTCAGCGCCCAGCCGAGTTCGCGCAGCGCCGTCCGGTCCTCATGCGCCGCCGCCACCGGCACATCGGGCATCGTGTCCATGTCGGTGAATTCGCGCTTGCTGCGTACGCTGCTGATGAAATGGTTGATCATGATACGATGCACCCAGGCGGAGAAGTTCGTCCCTGGAACGAAACAATCCTTGGCGACCAGGGCCTTGGTCGCGACATCCTGCGTCAAATCGTCCGCCGCGGCGCGGTTCCGGGTCAGAGCCAAGGCCCAGACACGCATCTTCGGCATGAAGGAAATAAGCTGATCGTGAAATTCCTGTGTCATGGACGTGGCCTCCGTCAGGCAGTCAGTCATGGCGAACGACCAAGACCTGTGATCCATCGATCACACATGCAAGGCGTCTGACATGACGGTGATGAACAGGTTGCGTTGCACTTAACGTTTCATGGCCCCCTCACGAGGGCGTGACATAAATTGCCCGCCAGGTGCGTTTATTTTTCCTCCGGACTTGCTTAATGACAGGTCTCCCGGCGCGTGCGGCAAGCGGCGCGGTTGCGCGGAATCGACGGACTCGCGCGCGTTATTTCAGAGGAAACTATATGCGCCACGCCTTGTCGATCGCGGCGGCGGCATCCGGAACGATTCTGCTCAGCCTCGGCCTGTTCGGTGACCCCGCGAGCTATGTGCGCGGCGCATGGTCCGGCTGGCAGTCACCATCGGACCCGGCGGCAAACCTCGGGGCATCCCCGGCGCCCGCGGTTGCGCCCCGCGAAAATCCGCCATCGCAGCCAACGGCCCCCCAAGCGACGGCCGCCCCGACAGCGGACTCCCAGACGGCGGACTCCCAGACGGCGGACTCCCAGGCGGACAACTCCCAGGCGGCAGCCAACCCGACAATGACCAGCCGCCTGGACGCTTTGCAGGCGGAGGTAACGGAACTGCGCCAGGCACTTGCCGCCCGCGGGCAGGGCAACGCGGCGCCGTCCGGCCACCAGGCCGCGCCGGCACCTCCACCAGCCGGAACCGACCAGGCGCAGCAAACCGCTGACAACACGCAAGCCGCTGAGAATACGACGGATCTGCCGCTGCCGCCGCTGCCGCCTTCCCTGGTGCAGGCAGGCCAGGCAACCGGCCAGACCAAGGGGAAGGACGTCCAGTTCCTGCCGCCCCCGGCACCGATCCAGGTCGCGGAACTGCCGCCGCCCAACCCCGCCACCCTGACGCTCTCCGCGCTGGCGCCCGCCACCCTGGTGCCCGCTGCACCGCCGCCGTCCATCGCGGCACCGTCCAAGGCGGCACACCCCAATCCAACCCCCCCCAATCCGGCGCCTGCCGCCGCGCCGCCTCGACCGGCCGCCGGTCCCTTCCAGGCCCGGACCGACCGTCCCGCCGCCCGCTATGCCGCCCGCCAGGCCGACGACGGCGACAGCACCGAGGCGGTCCTGGCCCGCCTGCGCCAATCGGCCTCGCCGCCGCCGCATCCGCTGGGCGCGATCGGCGCCAACGGCGATCCCGCCGACGTGGATTTCCCTGCCGCGGCCGCGCCTTGGGGTGAACCTCCCCCGGCCGCCCCGGGTCCCGCCCCAAGTCCCGTCCCCAGTCCCACCCCGAGTCCCGCGCCCGCCAGCCCGGTGGTCGGGCGCCTGCGTGCCGCGCGCGCCGACTTGTCCGCGGGCCGGATCGAGGCGGCGCGGCGTCAGCTTCAGCAGGTCCAGCTCTCGCTCGTGTTCCGGCCGGCCGGCGAAGACAGCTGGTACGACGCCGGCGCCGCCAATGTCGGCCGCGCGCTGGGTGCCCTTGGTCAAGAAGACGTGCGGGGCAGCGCGAGCTTCGTCGATCGCGCCATCGCCGACCTGACGCGTCCGCCCGGCACGTTGGCGCCGCCGGCCCCGGCCCATGAACTTGCCGGCGGTTATGCGCCCGCTTATCCCCCGCGCTGACGAAACACGTTCCGACAACATTCTGAATCCGTGAAGACACAAGCGGTTCATCACCGCTCCCGTGGCATGGTCATTGCTGAAACCATCCCGCGCACCGCCTGCGCCGATCACGAAGTTTCCATCGAAAGGGGGGATGCTTCGATGGTACCGGACACTGCACAAGGGTTGAGTGACATGAGTGAGGATGCCAGGTTGATGGTCCGATCAAGAAATGAAATCACGACGACGGGTCCGCGGCGGGCGCGGCAGATTGGGTTGGCGCTGTTGCCCGCGGCGCTGCTGGCGGCGTGTTCGAGCGTGCCCAACCTGCCGCCCGCGCCGCTGGAGCCGACGCCGGTGTCCTATACGACTCCGCTGCCCGCGTATCGAATCCAGGTCGGGGACGTGTTGGAGGTTCGGTTGTTGCTCAACCCCGAGTTGAACGAGGAGGTGACAGTCCGTCCGGACGGGCATATCTCGACCACGGTCGTTCCGGATGCGGTCGCCGCCGGAAAGACTCCGGTGCAGCTTGCGGACTATCTGAGGTCGCAGTACGCGCGGGAGCTGACCAACCCGAAGTTGACCGTCGTGGTGAAGTCCTTCGCGCCGACGCGCGTCTATGTCGGCGGCCAGGTCGACAACCCCGGCGAGTTCGTCACCGTCGGTCCGACGCTGACCCTGTCGCAGGCCATTGCCCGCGCCGGCGGGATCAAGCTCAGCGGCGACGATGCGAAGGTCTTCATCATCCGCCGTGGACCCAACGACAAGCCCCAATTCCTGTCGGTCGATTGGAACGCGGTGCGGCATGGCCAGAACCCGGACGACGATGTCCGCCTGGCGCCGTACGACGTCGTCTACGTGCCGAAGCTTGGCATTGCGGAAGTGTACAAGTTCTACAACCAGTATATCGGCCAGTTCGCGAATCCGAGCTTCGGGTTCTCGTATCTGCTCAATCCGACGAACACGGGGGTGGTCACGCAGAGCGCGCCCGCGACCTCGGGGCACTAGGCCCGGGTGGCACGAGGGTGCCGTCCCTCGTGCCGACTTCAGGGTGAACGGTCCCGTCCTTCAGGCGGGACCGGAACGGCAGGCGAGGGAGGCGGCGTTGCCGCGGGCCTTCGCCGGCATTTCGTGGATGAAGATCGGCGCCGCCTGTCCGCTCCGAGGGCAGGCGGCGCGCGGCGTTGCTTCAAGGGCCTGCATGGTAATATGATATCTGCCAGAAAAAGGCGCCGCCAAGAACGGCCGGGAATGGGGAGCGAGACCAGATGCAGGCCAACAGCCGATCCACCGGCACAGCCACGCCGGACGACCGCCGCGAATCGGAGGACGATCGCCGCAACCGCCGTCGGGCCGTCGTCGCCAGCGCGATCGGCGCGATCATCGAGTGGTATGATTTCGGTCTATACAGCATCGCCGCCGGCCTGGTCTTCCCGGCGCTGTTCTTTCCCAGTTCGGATCATGTCGTCGGCATCATCAACTCGTTCCTGGTGTTCGCCGTGGGCTACGTCGCGCGGCCGGTCGGCGCGCTGATCTTCGGTCATTACGGCGACAGGCTGGGCCGCAAGGGCGCGCTGATCGCCACCATCCTGCTGATGGGGATCGGGACGTTCGTGGTCGCCCTGGTGCCGACCTACGAACATATCGGCATCTGGGGCGCGGTCATCCTGTCGGTGCTGCGCTTCCTGCAAGGCATGGGCGTCGGCGGTGAATGGAGCGGCGCGATCCTGGTCTCGATGGAATGGAGCCGTAACGGACGCCGCGGCCTGTTCGCAAGCTGGCCGCAGGTCGGCGTGCCGCTGGGCAGCCTGCTGGCCAACCTGGCCTTCGGGGCGGCCAGCTTCACGACCGGAAGCGCCTTCATGACCTGGGGATGGCGCGTCCCCTTCGCGATCAGTGCCCTGCTGGTCGTCCTTGGCCTGTATATGCGCCTCGGCCTGGATGAGACGCCGGTGTTCCGCAAGGCCGAGGCGGAGGGCGAGGTCCGTCCGCTGCCGGTCCTGGACGCGATCCGACGGCATTACAAGGAGATCATCCTGATTTCCCTGCTGCGGATGTCGGAGCTCAGCAGCTTCATCGTCTTCACGGTGTTCGTGTTCACGATCGGCGTGCAGATGTTGCATTTCAATCGTAACTTCATCCTGTCGGCGCTGCTCGTCGCCCTTGCGATCGAGTGCGTGTTCGTTCCGATGGCGGGCGGCCTGTCGGATCGTTACGGACGAAAGGTTATCTTCATGATCGGCGTCGCCGCCGCCGGCCTGTACAGCTTCGTCTACTTCGCCGGCTTCGCGACCGGCTCCGCCCCCGTCGTCTTCCTGCTGATCGCCCTGTCGCTGATCCCGCATGGCCTGCAATACGGGTCGGAAGCGGCGCTGATCACCGAGAACTTCTCGGCGAATGTCCGCTACAGCGGTTCCGCGATCGGCTACCAGTTGGCGTCGATCTTCGGCGGCGGACCGACCCCGCTGATCGCGACCGCGCTGCTGGTGCGGGACCCAAGCGGCTACCTGGTGGCCGGATACCTGCTGCTGTGCTCGATCATCAGCATCGTGGCCACCGCCTTCATGAAGGACGGCCGGCACCTCGACATGAGCGGGCAACCGGCGGAGCCCCAGATGGAGTCCCAGATGGAGTCCCAGATGGGGGGCAAGATCGGGCCTTTGGGCCAGACCTCCCTGTCGCCCCGGTAGCGCGCAGATCGATCCCAGGAGGGGGAGGACAAGCCGTCCGCCCCATGGCAGTATGTGAACCATGCGTCAGCTTCTGCTCTTGCGGCATGCGAAGTCGTCATGGGACGACGCGTCGATTTCCGACCGGGATCGGCCGCTGAACGCGCGCGGGCGCAAGGCGGCGGTGGCGATGCGGCTGGCGATGCGCGATCTCGGCCTTCTGCCCGATGTCGTCCTGCTGTCGCCCGCCCGGCGCACCATCGAAACGCTCGAGGCGCTGGAACCCTGGGACGAGACCCCGCTGATCGAACCGATGGAAAGCCTTTACCTCGCCGATCCGACCCGGTTGCTCGCCGCCCTTCATGGCGTGGCCGAGACGGCGCGCAGCGTCATGCTGGTGGCCCATAATCCCGGCTTGCACGACCTGGCTATGATGCTGGTCGGCCCCCGGGCGATGGCCCATCCCGGACCGATCGAGAAATCGATGGCCGAGGGCTTCCCGACCGGCGCGCTGGCCGAGTTCGTGGTCGCCGGCTCCTGGTGGGACTTGCGGGAAGGCGGCGGAAAGCTGGTCCGCTTCCTCACGCCGCGCATGCTGGAGGCAGCCGGCTAACGCCATGGAATTCGAGCTTGCCGTCACGGCCGAGGCCGCTGGCGCGGTGCCCCGATTGAAGCCGCTCGTCGCGTGCCGCGACGGCCGTCCACGCAGCCAGGCGATCAGGGCCATCTGGTATGACAGCCCCGACCGGACCCTGCTGGGCCAGGGCCAGACCCTGGTGGAAACCCGCGGCGCCTGGCGGCTGAAGCGCCTCTTCCCGGGGGCGGAGATCTGGCTGCCGGGCCAGCCCGCGCCAGTCGTGGCCGAGGGCCAGGACATGGCCTCGCTGTCCGACCTGCCGTCCCCGCTCGCCCCGCTGGTCGCCTTCGAAGGGCGGCGTGGCCTGTCGGTCCATGTGCTCGCCGGCGGATCGGTGACCCTGGCCGTCGCACGCGGCACGCTGCGGGCCGTGACGGCCGAGCGGCCGGCCGCGCGGATCAGGCTGAGCGGCGACGAGGCGGCGGTGCGCGAGGCGGCACTGATGATCGCCGCGGCCGTGCCGGTCAGCCTGCCGCGGGAGACGCTGGCCGCCGAGGGAATCGCGCTCGCCACCGGCTGGCAGCCCGGACCACGCCGCGCCGGCGCGCCCGAACTGCCGGAGACCGCTCGGACCGTCGACACGGCGCTGGCCCACATCATGGGGCATCTGCTGGATGCCTTGCTGTGGCACACGACGCGGCTGGACCAAGGGCCGGAAGCGGTGCACCAGATGCGCGTCGCGGTCCGGCGGGCACGCTCCGCGGTCTCGCTGTTCCGTCCCGCCTTCGCCGAGGGCGCGCTGGACCCGCTGCGCGCGCCGCTGAAAGCACTGAACGCCCGGTTCGGCGCCACGCGGGATTGGGACGTCTTCACCGGGGAGACCTTGCCCGCCATCCGCGCCACGCTGCCGGACGACGAGCGCCTGGCGCGTCTGGCCGCCGCCGCCGACCGCCGCCGGCGGGAGCATCACAAGGCCCTCGACACCTGGCTCGGCAGCCAGGACTTCCGGCTGCTGACGATCGAACTGGCCTGGCTGATCGCCTCCGACACCTGGCGCAAACGGGCCGCGCCGGGGACGGCGGAACCGGGGGACAACCAGGGGGGCGGTCACGGGAGCGACCAAGGGAGGGGCCAAGGGGCCGAACCGGGGTCGGAACAGCCCGAGACCGACGCGGAGTTGACGCCGTTCGCCGAGGCGGTGCTGCAGAAGCGCTGGAAGCGGCTGACATCCTCCGGCAAGGAAATGGACGACCTGGATATCCCCGAACTGCACGCGGTGCGGTTGCGGGCCAAGCAGACACGATATGCTGCCGAAATGTTCGGCGCGCTGTTCGACGGCAAAGGCCCGCACCGCTTCATCCGCCGCCTGAGCATCCTGCAGGAACGCCTGGGCGTCCTGAACGACGGCGCGGTCGCCGCCTCCCTGCTGGCCGAACTCGGCGGACCCGGTGGCCGGTTCGGGTATGCGGTCGGTGTGGTGACCGGTTTCATGGCGGCCCGAGCGGAGAAGCTGCGGCCACGAATAGCGGCGGCATTTGCAAAATTTCGCCGCCAGGACCCGTACTGGTCTTGACGCTTGGCGTCCGGCTGCGGCATCCGACCGTAAGGCCGGGAGAGGCCTGGTGGGTGATACCAGGGCCCAAACGAACGGCCGACTGGGGAATTAAGTGACGGAACAAGCAGAGAAAAGCCCGTGTCGTTGAACCGGAGGCGGCGGATATTCCGCTCAAGCATCAGCCCGATGCCGCGCGGCGTTTCGCTT
>NZ_DASZTJ010000120.1:0-5613 GCF_035548235.1 Rhodopila sp. | reverse complement strand
TACCTGGCTGCGATGCATTTCGACGCCGACCGGTGGCTGGAGAGTGCCGCCCCGGCCACGGCGCCGCTCTTCGCCGACGTGCCGCGAGCGTCGCCCGGCAGCGCGGGGCCGCTGTCCGCGGCGCAGGGCAAGGTTACGGCGGAAACGATCCGCGAGGTCGTGATCGGCCAGTTGGCGACCGTCCTGCGCCTCTCGCCCGATCGCCTGTCCGGCGACCGGCCGTTCCGGTCGCTGGGCTTGGATTCGCTGATGGGGCTGGAACTGCGCAACCGGCTCGAACGGATCCTCGGCCGCAAGCTCTCCGCCGCCACGGTGTGGAACTTCCCGACGGCCGACCGGCTCTGCGCCCATCTGCTGACGCTGGTCGACGGGGCGGACGCACCGGCCATGCCGGCCCCCGCGTCGGCGCCCGCGTCGGCCCCCGCGTCGGCCCCCGCGTCGACCGCCTCTGGCGACGACGCGGAACGGTTGGCGGCCAAGGCGCTGGAAGACGAATTGCAGGAGGCGGAGGCCTTGCTGGCGGGCGAATGATGACGACCACTCGAAGCCCTGGGACGCGGACATGAGCGGCAGCGCTGCAGAACAGCTCGACCGCGCGCGGCGTGTCATCGCCGATCTGCGCAAGCGGCTGACGGATGCGCAGAACGCCGGCGGCGACGCGATCGCGGTGGTCGGGATGGCCTGCCGCTTCCCGGGCGAGGCACGCGACTGCGACGGGTTCTGGCGCATGGTCGAGGCCGGGCGGGATGCGATCCGTCCGGTGCCGCCGCACCGCGCCCGCGACATGGGCGAGGGGACGCTCAAGCCCGTTGCCCTGCTGGACGATATCGAAACCTTCGACGCGGCGTTCTTCGACATCTCGCCGCGCGAGGCGGTCCAGATGGACCCGCAGCAGCGGCTGTTCCTGGAAGTCGCGTGGGAAGCGCTGGAGGACGCCGGGCAGACGCGCGCCGGCCTCGCCGGCAGCCAGACCGGGACCTTTGTCGGCGTTCACAACCACAGCGCCGGCTATCTGGAACTGCAGACCGCGGATACGTCCCGCTGCAACGAGTACACGGCGCTGGGCAGCGGGCACGACGTGATCGCCGGCCGCCTGGCCTATGTCCTCGACCTTCGGGGACCCAGCGCGGTGATCAACACCGCCTGCTCCTCGTCGCTGGTCGCGGTTCACATGGCGTGCCAGAGCCTGCTGTCGCGCGACTGCCGCATGGCGGTGGCCGGCGGCGTGAACCTGATCCTGGGACCGATGCAGAACCGGATCGTCAACCTCGGCGCGATGCTGGCGCCGGACGGACGCTGCAAGACGTTCGATGCGCGCGCCAATGGCTATGGCCGCGGCGAGGGATGCGGCGCGGTGGTCCTGAAGCGCCTGTCGGACGCGATGGCCGACCGCGATCGGGTGCTGGCGGTCATCCGCGGATCGGCGATCAACCAGGACGGCCGGACCAACGGGCTGACCGCGCCCAACGGGCTGTCGCAGCAGGACCTGCTGCGCTGCACATTGGCGAAGACGGGGATGCCGGCGTCACGCATCGGCTATGTCGAGGCGCATGGGACCGGCACCGCCCTGGGTGATCCGATCGAGGTCGAGGCGCTGGCATCGGTCTACGGCGCCGTCCAGGACGGAGCCGCGCGCTGTGCGCTGGGGTCCGCCAAGGCGAACATCAATCACCTGGAAGGCGCCGCCGGCGTCGCCGGCCTCATCAAGACCATTCTCGCCCTGCGCGCTCGGGTCATCCCGCCGGTCGCCGGTTTCGACACGCTCAACCCGCATTTGTCGCTGGAAGGCACGCGGCTGTTCGTTCCGGCCGAGGCGACGGCTTGGCACGCCGACACGCCCAGGGTCGCCGCGGTCAGCGCGTTCGGCTGGTCGGGCGTCAATGCGCACGTGATCCTGGAGGAAGCAACGGACGCGCCGCCCGCGGCCGCGCCGCGGCCCACCATGATGATGGTTTCGGCGGTGGATGAAACGACCTTGTCGGATCGCGCCGCCGCCCTGGCCGCCGCGCTGGAGACGCTGCCGGAGGAGTCGCTGGAGGATTTCGCCTGGACCGCGACAGCACGCCGCACCCACTATCCGCACCGCATCGCGGTGGTGGCGGAAACCCGCGCGGCGATGATCAGGGCGCTGCAGACGGGCACGGGCGAACCCAAGGGTACGGCGCCGATCCGGTTTCTGATCGGTGACGATACGAAAGCGGCACGGACGTTCGGTCCCGAATTGCTGCGGGACGACGATGTTTTTCGCACGGCGATCGCCCGCTGCGCCGCCGCGTTCGAGGCGTGCGGCGACAAGGGGACCTCGTTCGGCTTGCTCGATGATTTCGCGAATGTCGGGACAGATGCACAGGTTTTTGCCTTTTCCATCGGGATCGCCGCAGTGCTGGGGCAGCTCGGCGTTCATACCGGACCCGTGACGGGTTCTGGCGTGGGCGCCCTGGCCGCGGCGTGTATCCGGGAGGATATGACCCTCAACGACGCCGTCAGGCGCATCGTCGGCCGTTCCGCCTATGTCGTGGCCGGCGGGCCGCCGCCACAGGCGGGAACGGCCCGTATCGTGCGGCTGGATCGATGCCTGATGGACGACGAAACGGGCGCGGAGGCGGGTTCCGTGCGCTCGCGCCTGATGCACATCCTGGCGGGCTGCGTCGCCTCCGGCCACCCCCTCAACTGGGACGCCGTCTTCTCCCCAACCGCTCGGCTTGTGAGCCTGCCGGCGCATCCGTTCCGCCGCCGCCGTCACTGGATCGTCGAGGCCCCCGCGGTGCCCCCGGTTGTCGCGGCGCATGCACCGGATGATTGGTTCTATGAAACGGCCTGGCAGCCGGAGGTGCTGGCGGTTTCGCCGCCGGCGGCAGTGAGATGGCTGATCCTGGGTGAAGCCGATGGCGTCGCCGGACGACTCGCGGCCCTGGTGCGCGCCAGGCACGGCGTCGCGATGGTGGAAGCCGGACGGCCGGCCCTGGTGATGGACCCGGCGCGCTGGGTCGTCGTCGATCTGCGCGCGCTGGACCGGCGGGACGGGGCGGCCGACGGGCTTGCGTCCGACCTCGTCGATCTCGACAAGGCCCTGGGACGCATGCCGGCGGACCGGGATGTCCGGCTTTGGGTCGTCACGCGCGGTGCGCAGCACCTGCCGGGCGATGGCGTGGGCAACCTGGTCGCTGCGCCGCTGTGGGGGCTGGGCCGTTCGCTGCTCCTGGATCATCCGGAGCGTTGGGGTGGCCTTATCGACCTCGATCCCGCCGCGCCGTTCGATGCCGACGCGCTGTACCAAGAGGTCGCGGCCGCGGCGAAGGAGGCCGAGGAGGTCGCGCTGCGGGGCGGCACTCGTTTCGTCAATCGCGTGATGCCGGCCGCCGCGCCGCCGTCGGGTGCGCCCGCATTCGATCCGGCGGCGTGCTACCTGGTGACCGGCGCATTCGGGGGCGTCGGGCCGTCGCTGGCGACGTGGCTCGCGGACCACGGTGCCCGGTCCCTGGTGTTGGCAGGTCGTTCGCTGGGTGATGCCGGGCATCCCAGCGAGGCCTTGCGGCAACGGCTGCGGGACAGGGGCGTGGATGTCCGGTTGGAGCGCTGCGACGTGGGCGATCGGTCGTCCGTCGCGGCCCTGTTCGACCGTATTCGCCAGGCGGGCGTGCCGCTGCGGGGGTTGTTCCATGCAGCCGCCGCGGCGTCGCTGCCGGTCGAGGACATCGGCGACGCGGACATCGTCGCGGCGTTCCGTCCCAAGGTCGTGGGCGGTCGGCTGCTGGACGAGTACAGCCGCCCGTTCCCGCTCGATCATTTCGTTCTGTTTTCATCGGCGGCAGGCGTGCTGGGTGCGCGTGGGCAAGGTCATTACGCAGGCGCCAACGCGTTCCTGGATGCACTTGCGGCGTCCCGGCGGGCCGAGGGATTGCCGGGGCTGAGCGTTGCCTGGGGTCTCTGGGCTGCGGAGAACGGGGCGCACGTGCCGTATTTCCAGCGCGCAGGCCTCGATCCGATGGATCATGGCGCTGCCCTGGACGCCATGGCGCGGCTGATGATGGCGCAGGTCGACGGTCGGCGCGATGCGCATCCGGTGATCGCCTCGATGGACGGCGACCGGTTGCGTGTCGCGCTGGAAGGACGGGGGCGCGCGCGGTTCCTGAGTGCGCTGGCGCCACAAGCCCCCGTCGCGACGTCCGGCGGGAACCCCGCGCTGCTGGATCACCTGCGTCAGGCCCCGGCGCCGCTACGCCACGGCATGGTGGTCGATCTTGTTGCGAAGCAGGTACGAGCGGTGATGGAGTTGCCGGAGGACGATCCGCTCGATTCCGAACGGGGCTTCTTCGACCTGGGCATGGACTCGCTGATGACGGTCGCGCTGAAGGCGCGGCTCGAGGAGCTGTTCGGGATTGCGCTGCCAAGCACGCTGGCCATGGATTTTCCGAGTGTGGAGGCGTTGGCGGGGTATTTCACGGGATTGGTTTCAGGTACGCCGGAAACGATGGACATGCCTGTCCCGGCGGCGGCATCCGTTCCGGTCCGGGATGTCGAGATGCTGGCGGATGACGAGGTGGGCGACGCGCTTGCGGCCGAACTCCGGGCGCTGGAGGCGCTGGAATGAGCGATACGCAGGCAGCCCTTGCCGCATCGGTGGCGCGGGAGCGCCAGGCGCTGTCGGCCATCCGGACGTTGCGTGCGCGTTTGGAAGAAGCGCAGCGGACGCGGTCGGAGCCGATTGCGATCGTCGGGATGTCGTGCCGGTTTCCGGGCGGTGCGACCGACCCCGACAGCTACTGGCGCATGTTGTCGGACAAGGTCGATGCGGTGCGGCCCATCCCGCCGGAGCGGATGGATGTGGCCGCGATCTTCGACCCGGATCACGATGCGCCCGGCAAGACCTATTCCCGTTGGGCGGGGATGCTGGACGGTGTCGACCAGTTCGATGCCGATTTCTTCGGCATCTCGCCGCGTGAGGCCGCGATCACCGATCCGCAGCAGCGCTTGTTCCTGGAAGGCGCCTGGCTTGCACTGGAACATGCCGGTATCGCACCGTCCGGCCTGTCCGGGTCCGCAACGGGTGTGTTCGCCGGCGTCACCACGGCCGAGTATGCCCGCCTGCATGACCGGATCGTCGCGCCCGAGGACCTCAGCCCGTATTCCACGCAGGGTCTCTCGATCAATACCGTGTCCGGGCGGGTATCTTATACGCTGGGTCTGCAAGGACCCTCGATGGTCATGGACACGGCGTGCTCGTCGTCGCTGGTGGCGATCGATCGGGCGTGCCGCAGCCTGCGGGATGAGGAATGCGGTTTGGCCATTGCCGGCGGCGTTAACGTGCTGGCGGTGCCGGAGGGGCTGATCGCCGGCTCACGGCTGGGGATGTTCGCCGCCGACGGCCGCTGCAAGGCGTTTTCTGCGGGAGCGGACGGCTTTGTGCGTGGCGAGGGCTGCGGTGTCGTTGTGCTGAAGCGTCTGGGCGATGCGGTGCGTGACGGCGACCGCGTGCTTGCGGTGATCCGTGGCTCTGCGGTGAACCACGACGGCCCGAGCAGCGGGCTGACGGTGCCGAACGGGCTGGCGCAGCAGGCGCTGATCCGGCGGGCGCTGAAGGCGTCTGGGGTCTCGGCGGCCGAGGTCGGGTAT
>NZ_DASZTJ010000119.1:0-6067 GCF_035548235.1 Rhodopila sp. | reverse complement strand
TCGGCGTGCAGCCAGTCCCGGAACAGGCGGAAGCACCGATCGTCGGCGGGGCCGTCGCGCCGCCGCACCAGATGGAAATCGCGCGGCAGCCGCACGGAGTCCGGCAGCAGGCGCTTGAGCCGGCCGCTGTCCAGGTAGGGCCGCACCGCCGGGTCCAGGCCGAGCGCAATGCCCATCCCGGCGGCGGCGGCCTCATAGACGAGTTGGAGGTTGTCGAACCGGTGGCGCCCGCGCGGTGCGGCGTCCGGCCCCGTTCCGGCGGCGGGCTGCGCGGCGGCGAACCATTCCCGCCAGAACGCCGGCTGGTGATGGGTCTCGATCAGGGGCTGGCGCGAGAGATCGGCCGGCGTCCGGGACGGTCCCAGCGTATCGGCGAAAGCGGGACTGGCGACCGGAAAAGCATGGACGGGCAGCAAGGGCTCGCAGGTCAGTCCAGGCCAGGGACCGCGGCCCAGCCGGATGGCGCAATCCAGGTCGGGGCGGGCATGAAGGTCCTCGAGATCGGCGGAGGTGTGGAGTTCGACCTCCACGCCGCTGCGGCCGGACGGGAACCGAACCAGGCGCGGCATCAGCCAGTTGGCCGCGAAGGTGGGCATCGTGGTGACGCGGATCGTCCTGCGCCGCCCCTGATCGCGGACGGCCTCCGTCGCCGCCTGCATCCGGTCCCAGGCAGGACCCAGGATTGCGAAATATGCCTGTCCCGCCTCGGTCAGGCCCAGGCCGCGCGGCAGGCGGCGGAACAGGCGCACGCCGAGATGGGCTTCCAGCAACCGGACCCGGCGACTGAGCGCGGGGACCGTCAGGTTCATCGCCACTGCCGCGCGCGCCAGACTGCCGGACCGGGCCACGGCGACGAAGGCTTCCATCGGTCCGAGTGGAAGTCGCTGCATGCGCCGAGATTACGCGTTCCGCCCCGGCGACGCCAGCGTACGGAACGGTGTGGATACATCTCACGGCCGCCTTGCCGTGCCTGCCTCAATCCGCTAGCTACGCCGCGCTGCAATATTCAAGGACAGGTCCCATGGCCCGCAACAAGATCGCCCTGATCGGCGCCGGCAATATCGGCGGCACCCTCGCCCACCTGATCGGATTGAAGGAGCTGGGCGACGTCACCCTGTTCGACGTCTTCGGCGGCGTCGCGGCGGGCAAGGCGTTGGACATCATGCAGTCCGGGCCGGTGGACGGGTTCGACGCGATGATGACCGGCGGATCGGACTACAGCGCGATCGCCGGCTCCGACGTCGTGATCGTCACCGCGGGCTTCCCCCGCACACCGGGCATGAGCCGCGATGACCTGATCGGCAAGAACGCCGGCGTCATCGCGCAGGTCGCCGACGGCATCAAGACGCATTGCCCGAACGCCTTCGTCATCTGCATCACCAACCCGCTCGACGCGATGGTCTGGGTGATGAAGGAGAAGTCCGGACTGCCCGCCAACAAGGTGGTCGGCATGGCCGGCGTGCTCGACAGCTCCCGCTTCCGCCTGTTCCTGGCGCAGGAGTTCGGCGTTTCGGTCGAAGACGTCACGGCGTTCGTGCTGGGCGGCCACGGCGATACCATGGTGCCGCTGACCCGCTATTCCACGGTCGCCGGCATCCCGGTGCCGGACCTGATCAAGATGGGCTGGTCGACCCAGGCCAAGATCGATGCGATCTGCGAGCGCACGGCCAACGGCGGCGGCGAGATCGTCAAGCTGCTGGAACGCGGCAGCGCGTTCTATGCGCCGGCCGCCAGCGCGATCGCGATGGCCGAGGCGTATCTGAAGGACAAGAAGCGGGTCCTGCCCTGCGCCGCCTATCTGAGCGGCCAGTACGGCATCGACGGCCTGTATGTCGGCGTGCCCGTGGTGATCGGCGCCGGCGGTGTCGAGAAGATCGTCGAGATCGAGCTGAACGCGACCGAAAAGGCGGCGTTCGACAAATCCTGCGGCGCCGTGAAGGAGCTGATCGAGGCCTCGAAGAAGCTGATCGGTTAAGGAACCGCCGCGATGAACATCCACGAATACCAGGGCAAGGAACTGCTGAAACGCTATGGCGTGGCGGTTCTGGACGGCTACGTCGCCTGGACGCCGGAGGAAGCCGAAGCCGCGGCCGGCAAGTTGCCTGGCCCGGTATACGTGGTGAAGTCCCAGATCCACGCAGGCGGCCGCGGCGCCGGCCGCTTCGCCGACGATCCGAACGGCAAGGGGGGGGTGCGGCTGGCCAAGTCCCCCGCCGAGGTGAAAGCGGCGGCCGAGGCGATGATCGGCCACACGCTGGTCACCAAGCAGACCGGCCCCGCCGGCAAGCCCGTCCGCCGCGTCTATGTCGAGGCGGGCTGCGACATCGCCCGCGAGCTATACCTCTCGCTGCTGGTGGATCGCGTCACCGGCCGGGTGACGATCATCGCCTCCACCGAGGGCGGCATGGAGATCGAGGAGGTCGCCGCCACCCATCCCGAGAAGATCCTGCGCGCCGCGGTCGACCCGGCGTCGGGCATCTCCGGCTTCCATGGCCGCAAGCTGGCCTCGGGCCTGGGACTGACCGGCAAGCAGGCGTCGTCGTTCGGAAAATTCGTCGCCGGCATGTACAACGCCTTCACGGCGCTGGACTGCGCGATCGTCGAGATCAACCCGCTGGTCGTGACCGGCGCCGGTGACGTGGTCGCGCTGGATGCCAAGGTCAGCTTCGACGACAACGCCCTGTTCCGCCACCCCGACCTGCAGAAGCTGCGCGACGAGTCGGAGGAAGACCCGAAAGAGCTGGAAGCCGCGAAGTTCGAGCTGAACTACGTCGCGCTGGACGGCAATATCGGCTGCATGGTGAACGGCGCCGGGCTGGCGATGGCGACGATGGACATCATCAAGCTTTACGGCATGGCGCCGGCGAACTTCCTCGATGTCGGTGGTAGCGCTACCAAGGAGCGGGTGACCGCGGCGTTCAAGATCATCCTGTCGGACCCGAACGTCGAGGGAATCCTGGTCAACATCTTCGGCGGCATCATGCGCTGCGACATCATCGCCGAGGGCGTGGTCTCCGCCGCGCGCGAAGTCCAGTTGTCGGTGCCCCTGGTGGTGCGCCTGGCCGGCACGAACGTCGAACTGGGCAAGCAGATCCTGGCGAAATCCAACCTGCCGATCGTCGCCGCGGACGACCTGAAGGACGCCGCCGAGAAAATCGTCAAAGCCGTGAAGGAGGCCGCATAAATGGCCGTTCTGGTCGACGCGAACACCAAGGTCATCTGCCAGGGCTTCACCGGCCAGCAGGGCACCTATCATTCCGAACAGGCGATCGCCTACGGCACCAAGATGGTCGGCGGCGTGACGCCCGGCAAAGGCGGCACCACCCACCTGAACCTGCCGGTGTTCGACACCGTGTCCGAATGCCGGGAAAAGACCGGCGCCGACGCGTCGGTGATCTATGTCCCGCCGCCTTTCGCCGCCGATGCGATCCTGGAGGCGATCGACGCCGAATTCCCGCTGGTCATCTGCATCACCGAAGGCATCCCGGTGCTGGACATGGTGAAGGTGAAGCGGGCGCTGACCGGGTCGAAGTCCCGGCTGATCGGCCCGAACTGCCCCGGCGTCATCACGCCGGAAGCCTGCAAGATCGGCATCATGCCCGGCCATATCCACAAGCGCGGCAGCGTCGGCATCGTGTCCCGGTCGGGCACCCTGACCTATGAGGCGGTGGCGCAGACCACGGCCGCCGGCCTGGGGCAGAGCAGTTGCGTCGGCATCGGCGGCGACCCGGTGAAGGGCACCGACTTCATCGAGGTGCTGGAGATGTTTCTGGCCGACCCCGAGACCAAGCAGATCATCATGATCGGCGAGATCGGCGGCCAGAGCGAGACGGACGCGGCCGACTTCCTGAAGCACAACAAGGTCAAGAAGCCGGTCGTGGGCTTCATCGCCGGTGCGGCCGCGCCTCCGGGCCGGCGGATGGGCCATGCGGGCGCGGTCATCTCGGGCGGCAAGGACACCGCCGCGGCGAAGATGGACGCGATGCGCAGCGCCGGGATCAACGTCGCCGACAGCCCTGCCGCGCTGGGGACGACGATGATCGAGGTGCTGAAGGGCTGATCTCTCCCGGCGCTCGTCGCCTTCGCCGTCCCGGGAATCGCCGTCGCGAACGGCCGATTCGGCGAAGCCGGTCGTCCGTCCGGGGGAAATGACGTAGCCTCGGCCGATGCCGGCGTCCCCCCGTATCCCCGCTCTTGTCCCCCGAGGCCCTGGCCACCGCTTCGTCCTCTACGCCGACGCCTGTTCCGGCGTCCCGGGTGCCTTGCACGAACGGACCTTCGCCGCCGTCAACGCCGTCGTTCGCCGCCTGGCGCCGCCGCCGCAGTTCATCCTCTTTCCCGGGGACGAAATCGCCGGCCTGACCCCGGATCCGGCCGCCTTGCGCGCGCAATGGCGGCACTGGTTCGACCACGAGATGGCCTGGCTCGACCGCGCGGCGATCCCCCTGTGGCACACCACCGGCAATCACACGGCCTATGACCCCGCCAGCGAGGCCGTGTTCCGCGACGTCCTGCACCACCTGCCGCGAAACGGGCCGCCGGACCAGGAGGGGTTGTCCTACTGGGTCCGCCGCGACGACCTGCTGCTGGTCTTCGTCCACACGCTCTGGACCGGTCTCGGCGGCGAGGGCCATGTCGAGACCGCGTGGCTGCGCCAGGTCCTGCACGACCACGCCGATGCTCGGTACAAGCTGGTCCTGGGCCATCACCCGGTGCATCCCGTCAACGGCTTCGCCGGCCCGTATCAGCGCGACATCGGTCCCGAACATGCCGCCGCGTTCTGGGACCTGCTCGTGGACAACGGCGTCCTCGCCTATCTGTGCAGCCACATCCTCGCCTTCGACGTCCAGGTCCATCGCGGCGTGCTCCAGGTCTGTTCGGCCGGCGCCGGCACGGCCCACCGCATGCCGGAGGGCGTGGAATACCTGCACTGCGTCCAGGCGGCGCTGGATGCGGACGGGCTGCGCTACCAGGTGCTCGACACCGAAGGCCGGGTGCGCGAGCGCCTGGCGTGGCCGTTCGTGCCGCCGTCTCCGGCGCATCGCCTGTCGGCCGGCGAGCATCCGGCGCCGTTCACCGGGGATGCCGCGGCGGACCGGATCGTCGGGTTGCGCTTCACGGGCCGTGCGGCACCGGCCGGCACGTCCGCGATCCAGACCCTGCTGTCGGTCTTCGACCCGAACGTCCAGGCGCCGTTGCAGGTCGGCCTGCGCGGGCCGGACCAGCGTGTGGTCGTCGTCATCGGCGCGGACACGGCACCTGGCCGCAGCCCGCATTCCTGGATCGGGCCGCCTGTCGCGCCGGCCGAGTCGTTCGACATCCGCCTGGTCTTCCACGCCGGCATGGGCCCCGGCGGCATCCTGTGCCGCTTTGGCGAGGCGCAGCCCTGGTCGTCGCTGGCGGCCGCTTCGCCCTGGGGACCCGAGCGGCTGGCCTGGCCGTCGCGCTGGACCGTCGGCCACGCGCAGCTTGGGTCCGGCGATCGGGCGTTTCAAGGCACCGATTTGGTGCTGGGCGTCGGACTCAGCGTCGATACAGACGGCGATACCGGTTCGGCGGCAGGCCGAACCGGGCGTGAAAGCGCCGGGTGAATTCCGACAGGTCGCCAAACCCGCAATCCAGCGCGACCTGCAGCACCGGCTCCTCGGTCCGGCACAGCCGATCCGCCGCCGCGAGCAGGCGCAGGCTCAGCACGTACCGGTACGGCGTCTCGGACGTCACCTGCCGGAACACCGAGGCGAAGCGGCGAACGCTCAAGCCGCTGATCGCGGCGAGACCGGCGATCGTCAGCGGGTCCCGGTAGTTCGTTCCGATCGCTTCCAGCGCCTTGCCCACCCGAGCTTCATCCCGCGCGTCGCTTGGGGCGTCGTCCGTTTCGTGATCGACACGGACAGCCTCGGCGGCGACGGCCAGCGCGAGGTCTTCGGCGAACAGCGCGTCGCGGACGGCCAGCAGCGCATCGATCCGGGGGAACAACGGCAGCAACGAACCGAAAGGTGGCAGGCGGACACTGCGGAAATCGATGGACCGTGCGTGGCGCAGGCCGCGCACCACATCCTCGAACGTC
>NZ_DASZTJ010000118.1:0-36216 GCF_035548235.1 Rhodopila sp. | reverse complement strand
GGCTCGACCAGGCCATCTCTCTCCTCCAGGGCGTCAGATGGCCTGGTCAAGCCGAGCCATGACGAGGAGGTGGCGACGAGTCTTTGTAAGGCGCCGCAGGGCTGAGCCTGGTCAAGGCGCAGGGATATCTATGCTATATCGTAATATAATTATCGTTACGATCAAATCCCATCATGCCCACATCATGCGACCCCCGGCGTCGGAATCCAGTACCAGGATTTGACAAGGTCCAGGGCAGGGCTGCATCGTCAAGGGACGATCGGCCGTCTTCCGGGATAAGGCGCCATCGCCTACGCTATATCCGCAAACGCATAACGGCCCTCTTCAAACGGGATTTTGACAATGGAATACACGCCTTTTGGCCGTACGGGCCTCCGCGTCTCTAAACTGTGCCTGGGAACGATGACATTCGGGTTGCAGTGCGACGAAGCGCGAAGCCACGCGATCCTGGACGCCGCGGCCGAGGGCGGGGTCGATTTCCTCGACACGGCTGACGTCTATCCGCTGGGCGGGGACCGGAAGACCGCCGGCCGTACCGAGGAGATCATCGGACGCTGGATCAAAGGCAAACGCTCGGAATTCATCATTGCCACGAAATGCGTCGGCGTCACCGGTCCGAAGCCATGGGACCGCGGCATGTCCCGCAAGCACATCCTCGACGCGATCGACGCGTCCCTGCGGCGGCTGGGGACAGACTACGTCGATCTCTACCAGTTGCACGGCTACGATCCTCACACGTCGATCGACGAAGCCATCGATGCGCTCGACACCGTCGTCCGGTCCGGGAAAGCACGCTATATCGGCGTTTCCAACTGGTCTGCCTACAAGATCGCCAGAGCGCTGGGACGGAGTGAGGTCCGGAACTGGGTCCGCATCGATTCGGTGCAGCCACGTTACAACATGCTGTTCCGTTCGTTCGAACGCGATCTCCTGCCGCTCTGTGCCGAGGAGTCGATTGCGGTCATCCCTTACAACCCGCTGGCCGGCGGCATGCTGACCGGCAAGCACCGGAACGACGCCCCGCCCCCGGAGGGCACGCGCTTCACGCTAGGTACGGCAGCGGGCCGCTATCAGGACCGTTACTGGAAGGAACAGGAATTCACCACCATCGACCGGCTGCGCGGCGTCGCCGCGGAAGCAGGCATGACCATGACGACACTGGCCATGGCCTGGGTCCTGTCGAACAAGGCGATCACCGCACCGATCATCGGCGCAAGCCGGCCTGAACAGCTTGCCGACAGTCTGGCCGCGGTCGAGAAAGCGCCGTTGCCGGCGGACCTCAAGCGCAAGCTGGATGAGCTGACCCAGGAATGGCGGCTGGTCGACGCCGAACGGTAACGAAGGAAACGGCCATGGCGCGGCAGACTTCATATCCCAATTGACGCACCCTGAACGGAGACACGCCAAGGAAGTTCGGCGTCCCTAACGAGTCATGGCTGTTCGGTACGGAGCCGGTTGAAATCTTCGAAGCGGTCAAGCGGAAGGCGCCTGACCTCCGGCTTCGATGCGTATCAGGACGCCTGCGTGCAGTTGCCGATTGGCAGCGCGCCTCAAAACGATCCGGAGACTTGCGCACTGCTGGCGAGCGACATCATGCCGCATCTCACCTGACACATCATCGCTGCAGCCAGCAACGGGTCACCAGCCGGGAAGCATGGTCCGATCGGGATAGAGCTTCCCGCTGTCCGCCGACTCACCGCGGCGAATACGTGCATAGGCCGGTACTTTGTCCGCCGGTCGACCAGCCATCGTCGCGACCCACAGGGCCCAGAGCGAATTGCAGATCACACGTTCGACGTTCCACATGACACGACCTCATACACCCAGCGATGCTCGGCGACCCGCCGGCAAGACTCCTTTATTCGACTGGTTCGCGGATTTCCTGTCGAGGCAATCGGGCGAGCCAGGCACCAAATCTGCATCTGATCGGTTCTGAAACCAACCGAGAAGTTCCACGGTCTGATATGCGTCAGACGCGCCCGATCACGCGACGGTGAGCATCCGCGATCCCAACTCCCCCGCGCCGTCGTCGTCCACTACGGATCCTATTACGTCACATGTGCCGGCACGCCGCCGCCAGCCGCGCCAGGATCGCTCGACGCGTCGGATCGCCGAGGGCGGCGCCTGCCAAGCGGCGGGACGGAAGGTCAGTCCGAACCGGTTCCTTCCATCAGGTCGCGCACCCGCTGGTGCAGTGCCTCCAGCGCGAACGGCTTGCTCAGCACCGCCATGCCGCGGTCCAGCGTGCCGCCGCCCACCGCGGCGCTGGCGGCATAGCCGGTGATGAACAGCACCTTCAGACCGGGTCGGACATCGCGCGCCGCATCCGCCACCTGCCGGCCGTTCATCCCGCCCGGCAGGCCGACATCGGTGATCAGAAGGTCGAGCCGCCGGTCCCGCTGCTGCACCAGCCGCAGCGCGGACACGCCATCCTCCGCCTCCATGACCGTGTGTCCGGCAGTGCGCAGCACCTCGGCCACCAGCATCCGCACCGTCGTCTCATCGTCGACGACCAGCACCGTCATGCCTGGCCCCGCCTCCGGCATCGCGTCGCCCGAGGCCGGTGTGGCGGCCGGTCCGATATCCACCGCTTCCACGCATTCAGGCAGGAACAGGCTGACCGTCGTCCCCCGGCCCGGTTCGGACTCGATCCGCGCCGATCCGCCTGACTGGCGTGCGAAGCCGTAGACCATGCTCAGCCCCAGCCCGGTGCCCAGTCCGATCGGCTTGGTGGTGAAGAACGGATCGAAGGCGTGCGCGATGATGTCCGGCGTCATTCCCGATCCGGTATCCGTCACGCCGAGCACGACGTACGCGTCCGGCTCCAGGTCCAGCGTCCGGGCCATGGCGCGGTCCAATCGCCGGCGTTCAGTGGCGATCCGGATATGGCCCCCATCGGGCATCGCGTCCCGCCCGTTGATGCACAGGTTCAGCAGCGCGTTCTCGAGTTGGTGTGCGTCGATCAGCGTCGTCGGCAGGTCCGTCGCCTCGCTGATCTCCACCGCGATGCCCGGCCCGACCGTTCGCCGGATCAACTCCTCCATACCCAATACAAGCCGGTTGACGTCGACCGGCCGGGGATCGAGCGTCTGCCTTCGCGAGAACGCCAACAGCCGATGGGTCAGGGAACTGGCGCGGCGGGCCGCGTCCTGCGCGGCCGAGATGAAGCGGTCGAGGTCATCGATCCGGCCTTGCGTCACCCGCTTCTGGATCAGCTCCAGGCTGCCGGCGATCGCCGCCAGCAGGTTATTGAAATCATGCGCTAATCCGCCGGTGAGCTGGCCGACGGCCTCCATCTTCTGGGACTGGAGCAAGGCTTCCTGCGCCCGCGCCAGCTCCGCCGACCGTTCCGCGACCCGCGTTTCGAGCTCCTCGTTGATCACCCGCAGCTCGGCCTCTGCGGCGCGGCGTTCGGTCACGTCGGCGGCAGCGGTGATCTGGAAGCGGCGGCCATCCGTCAGGCGGCCGATCGGCACGTTGTGAAAATCCCACAGGCGCGTCCCGCCGTCCTTGGTCCGCACCGGCTGCTCGCCCACGGGCGTCTCGCCGACGCGGCGGAACGTGGCTTCGGTCGCCTCCAGCATCCGTTCGCGGTCGTCGGGGTGGGCCAGCTCGATCCAGTCGAGATGCGTCCGGATCTCCCGCCGACTATAGCCGCTCAGCTCGGTCCATTTACGGCTGAGTTCCAGCACCTCGCCGTCGTCTGCGTGCAGCATGATCGGAAAGGGCGAGGCCAGGACGGCGGCGCGCAACCGAGCCTCGCTTTCGCGAAGGGCCTGCTGGCGCTCGCGGACTCTGGTAACGTCCGTAACCACGCTGACCACGATGCGCCGGCCGTTCGCATCGCGTCCCGGCACGTAGGTCTTGGCGATGAACTTGTCCGGTCCGCCCGCGGCTGTCGGCTTGCGCAGCTCATATTCGACTTTCTCTCCGGCGAAGGCGCGGTCAAGGCGCGGTTTCACCTCTCGCTCGTATAGGGAGCCAAGGACGTCGGCGATGTGCATCCCCACGATGTCCGTGTCGGGGATGTCCATGATTTCCCGATACGCCTTGTTGCCCAGGATGCAGCGGCGGTCATCGGCCATCACCACCAGCCCGACATGGGCGCTGTCGGTGGCGGTGCGCAGCAGGGCCTCGCTGGCACGCAGCGCAGCCTCCGCGTTGCGCTGTTCGGTGATGTCCATCTCCGCGACGACGCCGCCGATGATGCGGCCGGTCTCGTCCCAGACCGGGGCGGCGCTATTGAGGAAGAAACGATGCGCGCCGCCGCCGAACGGCTGGCATTCGACGAGGTCGCCGGTCACCGTCTCGCCCTTGAGTAAAGCGCGGACCATCGCCCAGTCCTGGGCGTGGATCCGCTCTCCGGTCTCGGGGCGCCAGCCGATCCGTTTGTCGAACTCCTGCCAGTGGCCAATCTCCGGCAAATCCCCCCACAGGGCACGATGGGCCTGGTTGCGGCGGATCACCTGGCCGTCGACGTCGGCAATGGCGACGCCGACCGGCAGGGCTTCCAGCATCGCGCTCAGGGTCGCCTCTTTCAGCCGCAGTGCGATTCCAGCCGCATGCTGTTCCGTCCGGTCGCGGAGGATCTTGACGAACCCCAGATGCTCGCCGTCCGGGCCAAACAGGGGGTGCATTTCCCCGCTGGCCCAGAAACGGCTGCCGTCCTTGCGCAGATGCCAGCGCTCATCGGTCGAGCGGCCCGCCGCGAGCGTGTCCGCCATCTCCACCCTCGCGCGCTCCTGGCGGCGGTCCTCCGGGGTGAAGATCCGATCGATCGGCCAGCCCAGGATCGCTTCGGCGTTCCAGCCCAGCACCTTTTCGGCGCCGGGGCTCCAATCGGTGATGCGGCCTTCCACGTCCGTCGCGATGATCGCGAAATCGATCGCGCTTTCGAAAATCGCCTGGTAGCGCCAAGCGTGGCCGTTTGTCACCGGGATTCCTCGAGAGGTCCAGGCCGTCGGCGTCGACGGAGGAGCGGAAGGCCCCGAGGCAATGGCTCAGGCATGCCGCGACCATAGGGTGATCCGGGGCCAGCGTCACTTTCCGGTGCGCATGCGCGTGATCACGTTTACTCAACCTGCCGGGATGGGGGGCGTTGCGAAACCGGCAATGGTGCCAATCGAAATCATCCGGCTATAAGCCGGCATGCCGACCGCCGACGACCCGACACGGGCCATTGCCCTGACGATCAGCGCGACTTTAATGTTCGCCGGTTCCGACACGATATCCAAATACTTGAGCGGCAGTTTCCCGATCTTCGAGTTCATCTGGATTCGATATGTGTTGTTCCTGGCCATGGCGGTCGTCCTGGCGCACCGCCAGGGAAGCCGGTCGCTTCACCCGAACAACGTTGGACTGCAGGTCTTGCGCGGCTTCTGCGTCGTCGGATCCTCTGTCCTTTTCGTCTATGGCGCCCGCAGCATGAACATCGCGCAGGCGACGACGATCAACTTCCTGTCGCCCATGCTGGTCACGGTCCTGTCGATCCCGCTGCTGCGGGAGACGGTGGGCCTCCGCCGCTGGGCCGCCGTCGTGGCAGGGCTGATAGGCATGTTGATCGTGGTGCGGCCGGGTCTTGGCGGCTTCCAGCCGGCGGCCCTGTTCGGCGTCGCCAGCGCTTTCTGCTGGGCCAGCGCGCTGATCATCACCCGCATGATCAGCAACACCGACACGGCGCAGACCACGGTGCTGTGGTCGGCGGGGATCGGGGCGGGAATCCTGACCTTGCTGCTGCCGTTGGAGGCGGTCTGGCCTGAACCCTGGCAGCTTGGCTTGTCGCTTTTCATGGGCCTTATCGCCTCCGGCGGGCAATGGCTGGTGATCCTGGCGCATCGGCACGCCGCGGCGTCCGTGCTGGCACCGTTCTTCTATACCCAGCTGTTGTGGGTCACTGGCCTCGGCTTCCTGGTGTTCGGCAACCTGCCGGACACCTGGACCTTGGCCGGGGCGGGCGTCATCGTCGCCAGTGGCCTCTACACCGCGCATCGCGAACGGCTGCGCCGCCGGACCGCCTGAGCCTCCACGGCCCGGCACCCGCGACAGGACATTCGCCAAACGCACCCCATTTGTGTAGTGAAGCGCCTTCGCCGTGACGACGCTGTCAGGAAACCGAGATTTTAGGCATGCCGGAGACCGATACCCCCACCACCGAAGCCGGACGCGATTTCATCCGCGACATCGTCCAAGCCGACCTGGACGCCGGACGGGTCAGCGGCGTGGTGACCCGGTTCCCGCCGGAGCCGAACGGCTTCCTGCACCTCGGCCATGCCAAGTCGATCTGCCTGAACTTCGGCGTCGCCAAGGAGTTCGGTGGCCGCTGTCACCTGCGCTTCGACGATACCAACCCGGTGAAGGAGGAGCAGGCCTTCATCGACTCGATCCAGAGGGACGTCCGCTGGCTGGGCTTCGATTGGGGGGAGCACCTGCACTACGCCTCGGACTATTTCGAGCAGCTCTACGAATGGGCCGAACACCTGATCAAGAAGGGGCTGGCCTACGTCGACGATACGCCGCCGGAGCAGATGCGCGCCCAGCGCGGCACGCTGACCGAACCTGGCCAGAACAGCCCGTTCCGCTATCGTTCGATCGAGGAGAACCTGGATCTGTTCCGCCGCATGCGCGCCGGGGAGTTCCCCAATGGCGCGCGGGTGCTGCGGGCGAAGATCGACATGGCGTCGGGCAACATGAACCTGCGTGATCCGGTCCTGTACCGCATCCTGCACGCCCACCATCCGCGCACCGGCGACAATTGGCGCATCTACCCGACCTATGACTTCGCGCACGGCCAGTCGGACGCGATCGAGCACATCACGCACTCGGTCTGCACGCTGGAATTCGAGGATCACCGGCCTCTGTATGACTGGCTGATCGAGCATCTGCCGGTCCCCTCCAGGCCGCGCCAGTACGAGTTCGCGCGGCTCAACCTGACCTATACGATCCTGTCGAAGCGGCATCTGACGCGGTTGGTGACCGAGGGGCATGTCGCCGGCTGGGACGATCCGCGCATGCCGACGCTGGCCGGAGTGCGCCGCCGCGGCGTCCCCGCCGCCGCCCTGCGTGAGTTCGTCCGTCGGGTCGGCGTCGCTCGGGCCTACTCCACGGTCGATGTCGCGATGCTGGACGCCGCGATCCGCGACACGCTGAATCCCACGGCGCCGCGGCGGATGGCGGTGCTGCGGCCGCTGAAGCTGATCATCGAGAACTATCCGGAAGGCCAGGCGGAGACATTGCTTGCGTGGAACCATCCCGACAATCCCGAGATGGGGCAGCGACCGGTCACGTTCGGGCGCGAACTATTCGTCGAACGCGACGACTTCATGGAGAACCCGCCGAAGAAGTTCTTCCGCCTGTCGCCCGGCAAGGAAGTGCGGCTGCGCTATGCTTATTTCGTTACCTGCCAGGCGGTGGAGAAGGACGACGCGGGGGAAGTGGTCGCCCTGCGCTGCACCTATGATCCGGACTCGAAGGGCGGCAATTCGCCGGATGGACGGAAAGTGCAGGCGACGCTGCACTGGGTCGCCGCCGCGGACGCCGTGCCGGCGGAGGTGCGGCTGTATTCGCATCTGTTCAACCGCCCCGATCCGGGTGCCGACGGCGATGCCCTGGCGGACCTGAACCCCGACTCGCTGGAGGTGCTGACCGGCGCACTGGTCGAGCCGGCGCTGGCGGCGCTGCCGGTGGGCGAGGCGGTGCAGTTCGAACGGACCGGATATTTCGCGGCCGACCCGGATGGGCGCCCGGACCGGCCGGTGTTCAACCGGACGGTGGGGCTGCGGGACACCTGGGCGAAGGTGCAGGCCGAGGCGACGAAGGGACGATAAGCGCACCCCGCTTGCGCATCCTGAGACGTTCCGTACTTGCCATAACCTGAAAATTCCGCTACCGCCGCGTGTATCAATACTCGTAACACTTTCGTACCGACAGGGAAGGGGGCTGAGATGCTGCTCCGACCTGCAAGGGTCGCCCGGGTAACGACCAAGGAAGAGCTGGATGCCGCGCTTGCTTCGGCGGACCGCGTGGTCGTCGAGGGCGACGATGCACTGCTGTCCTATGCCGCGACCAAGGCCGCGAAGGATCCCGCGCTGGACCATATCGACATCAAAACGGGTCGGACCGAGATCGGAAGTATCTCGGTCGGCCCAGGCAGTCAGGATACACCTCCGGCCGGAACGCCGCCTCCCTCGCCGGCGTTTGCCGCCCGATCTGCTGGCAGACCCGTCGCCGCGACCCTGTCTCCCGCGCGGTCAGGTCACTTGCGCATGCTGCTGAGCCTGGTTGTCGTCTTCGGTGTCCTTGCTGTGGGCGGGCTTTGGTATCTGGAACGCGCCAAGCACGAGCAGCGCGCGACCGAGCAGGAAGCGCCTCTGGTCTTGGAGCGGCCGGCGACCCCCACGGCGCGGCCGCCCGAACAGAGCGGTATTCCCCTGCCAGCGCCGCAACCGGTGCCTGCCGCTCCGGCCCGCGAGAAACCCCGCCCAACCGAACCCTCCCTGTCGCTGCTTTCCCTGGCGTGGCCTGTCGTAGCCATCATCGCGATCGTCGCCTTGTTCCTGATTGCGCGCCAGGCCATAGCCGGCGGCCGGAACGTCGAGATCGCGTGGAAGGTGACCGAGAAGGTGTCGGGCCGCTTGGTGATCACCAAGGTCCAGACCAGGACGCGTGCCTCGAAGGCGCTGTCGAGCTGACGTTGCTTCCTGAATGCCTTGCCTCGGAGCGTGCGGCGATCGACGGACCGTATTCGCGGAACCCGTTTTGATTGCAACGTGACCAAGGCGCCTTAGGCGCCTATAAAACACCAATGACGTGCAAGTTGGTAAGCATCGAAACTTCGTCGTGGGAAGCTACGAAGACGGAGGCAAGCCGCATTCGCAGCGCCTTGGCCAAATGCGGTCGGACCGTCCTCTTCGAAATCAGGATAGGACGCTGCGACTGGGCCGCCGAAGCCGTCACCATTCCCTGAATCCGATTGGCGACGTCTTCCAATTTGTCCCGTCCGTTCAGGTAAAGCTCCTCCGAGTCCGCGTTCGTGAAGATCTCCTCCAACTCGCGGGTCGTCTGCGCACCAATCACGATTGCATTCACCCGACCGGTAGCATCACGATATTTCGTAAGGTGTTCGAACGACAGGGCTCGGCGGATGTGGTTCACGATGTCGCTTGTAGAGGTCAGCGGCACGCGTCCGGCATCGTAGACGGCCACAAGTATCTCGTTGAAATTCCGTAAGGAGAAGCCGCCCTCAAGCAACTCGACCATCGTAGCGTGCAGCTTGTAATCCTGGAAGTCCGCGGACCGCAGTTGAGTCACCAGCTCCTGGTTGGGGCAGGATGCAAGCATCCGCCGTATCTCGGCCGCCAGAAGCATCTTGTGCGGGTTCTCGCCGACGACCCTGGCCAAATGGGTAAGCAGGACACCGCCTTCGTCGGTCAGAACGTATCCGTCGCTCGCCAGTGCGGCCCTGTCCTTCCGATCGATCCACAGACATGGCAATCCGTAGACAGGATCAAACGCCGTCATTTCCTTCAAGGGCGTTCGCGCCCCTGCGTCCGGAATCGCGAGAACCCTGCCCAGTTGAAGCTGGCCGTCCGCCAGAAGGCTGGTGTTCAGACAGATGCGATATCGACCAGGCTCCATCGAAACACAGTCGACGATGGTGACCTGCGGAAACTGGAACCCGAACTCTTCCGCTTTCGCACGTCGCAACCGATCGATCTGGGCGATGATGCTTTCCGTGTTGGACGAAAGCTGGGCTGCGAGAAGAGGATCGACTTCAATCGTCAACGGGGTGATGGTCATGCGCGCTTCGTTCACCGGCTCCGCGGTCCCCTGGGTTTTCGGGCGGCGCAGACCGGGAACCAGCTTGGCATAGAGTCGGGATGGAAGAAGCGCAGTCACGTTCAGCGCGAACGGCCACAGAGAGCCAAGCACGAACGACACCACCAAAGTCGCGGCAAGCACTGCTGCCTTGATCTCAAAAGCTTTGAAATGGCTCGCCTGTATCTGATTGGACCCGCTGGAGATATTCAGCAGGACAAAGCTATAGGCGCAGGCGCTGACAAGCTGCGAAGCCTGCCAAAGAAGTCCTGCCCCGGCGATGGCCTCGAAACCGGTGCCGCCGCCATGCTGGTACCAGCGTGTGATTGAAAAGCCGATTCCGAAAAGAACAAGAACCAGTATGCTGCATGTATTCTCGGCGACCATGAACTTGCTGATGCTGTCCAGCATGCTGTACAAGGTGCTTCGTTCATTGATCTCCATCCGACTAGCCTTCGCGGTGACATAGTCGGTCAGGCCCGAAGCCAGGTCGGCATCGATGGCGATCTGTCGCCCGGGCACCGAGTCGAGATAGAAGCGGGCCAATACTTCCGAAGCCCTGGATATTCCCTTCGACGTAATGAAAAAATTGAACGCGACGATGGAGATATAGACAAAAACAAGAACCGTGATCGTCTGGCTCGAAATGATGTAGGTAGTGATCCGAACCAGGACACCCAGGCTTTCCGTATTCTGCAACCCGGTCAGCAATAGCGCATGGCTGAAGAGCCCCGCCAGCCAGCGAAGCACGATCGAGCTGATCAGTGGCGCGGGGATCCGACCAAGATTTGGAGCCGGGCCGCGTTGATAACTCGCGGCAACCGCTATGCCGATGACGACGTAAGATAGCGTAAAGAGTACATCAACCAGCAAGGGCCACTCCCCGGCGACCGAAAATGATGGACCCTTGGAACGACACGGCGGCGGACGCCTTTATTCGTAAGCCATAACCGCGACCGGCGGTTCAGCGGGTCTTCACGATCTCGGTCATCGTCACGCCGAGTCGTGATCCGGCAATCGTCACCACTTCGCCGCGCGCGATGCAGCGATTGTTGATGTGGATATCGATAGGCTCGCCGATCTTCCGGTCCAGCTCCACCACGGCGCCACGCCCCAGCTTCAGCAACTGCGAAATCGGGATGGAGGATGAGCCGAGCACGGCGCTGAGCGTGACATTGATATCCAGGACGGGCAGCAACTGCTCCGTGATGTTTTCGTCTTCCATTTCAACCACCTTTACACAAGCGGACTCATGGCGAGCTTACGTCGTCCGCTGACTTGTCGAGGTCGATCAACCCCTGTGCCGCCAACTCCCTGGCATATCCAAGAATCTGGTTGCGGGCGAAATTGACGTCCTTCAGCTTGACGCGGCCGAGATTTGCGAATTGTGCCTCGAACGCCTTGGCGCCTCGCGTCGACATCTGCGACGTCACGATCTTGCGGCTGTCGGCGGACGCACTCTTCAGCGCCACGCACAGCAGATCCTTGTCAACGGAAGCAACGATCGCCTGGATATATTCGGGCGCAAGCGACAGCAGGTCGTCGAATGTGAACATGTGAGCCTCGACCTGTTCGGTCAGCTCCACGCTTCGTGCCCGCAGCACGTCGAGGTAGCGGGTCGAATCGGCGCTGTCGAGGTTGTTCAGGATGGTTGCGACCAGTTTGGTCGTCGTATGCTTCGCCTTGCCTTGAAGCGGCGTATAGATCTCCGCGCGCAGCGATACCGCGATGGAGGTCAGAAGGTCCGATTTGACGGACTCCAGGTGGAGTAGCCGGTACAGGATGTCAGCCGTCAGATCATCCGGAAAGTTACGGATGATCTTGGCCGCAAGGTTCGGGTCGATCATCGAAAGGATGACCGCGGCGGTCTGCGGATACTCACCCTTCAGATACGATGCCAGGATCTCGTCGCCAACGGCTGCGACGGTCGTCCAGACGTTGCTATTCCTGTTCTGGCGCGAAACCGTGCGCTCGTCCTCGGCGCCGATGCCATCCGTGACCTGGCGAAGGGCTGCATCCAAGGACGAAATCTGCCGCTGCTGCAGTCCGAAGCGGGTTATGAAATCCCGACACGCCGCATAGAGCGCCTTCGGTTCGGCCGTATCCGCCCTGGCAACCTTGTTGATCAGGGCTTCCGTGGAGTTCCGATCCAAATTCGGCACAAGCGCCGCCGCCTGGGCCTGGTCGATTAGGGCACCGACGAGGGATGCATGCTGATGTCTGTGTGGCGAAAGCGAGCGCGGCATGGACCCAGTGGCCAACGAGATGTTGCCGCTTCAGAGATAATGGTCTCATGTTAACAGAAGGTTAACGGCCAACTATGCAAATAGGCCAAGGCTCTGGGTGACAAGGCTCTGGGTGACAAGGCCCTGGGTGACAAGGCCCTGGGTGACAAGGGTCGGCGCCCAAGCGTGCACCGACGATGATGCCGAGACTGGAAACGTTCCGACAAGGAGCCACCCATGCTTGTAACCATTCGCGGACCGGCGCCGAACACCGGTCACGAAACCAGCTAGACGAGAGCGCATCGAGCACCATGGGCATGTCCGTCACCCCAACACCGCCGCGCCCCACGCGCCGGCTACATCCGCTGCCCGTCAGGGTTATGCACTGGATCAACGCTGCCGCCATGCTGGTCATGATCACGTCGGGCTGGGGCATCTATGACGACGACGTGATCATCCGCGGCTTGCATTTCAGCCAGTTCTGGCGGCTTGGCGAATGGGCGGCCTGGAGCCTCAACTGGCACTTCGCCGGCATGTGGTTCCTCACCCTCAATGGACTGGCCTACCTGGTCTACGGTTTTGCGAGCGGGCGTCTGCGCGAGAAGCTGTTGCCGATCCGGATGACCGAATTGGTGCACACCGTTGTCGACACGCTGCACCTCAAGATCGCGCATGAGGACATCACCGTCTACAATGCGGTGCAGAAGCTATTGTACATTATTGTCATCTTCGCGGGCATCGCCCAGGTCGTCACAGGCCTTGCGATCTGGAAGCCGGTTCAGTTCTCAGGCCTGGTCTCGCTGTTGGGCGGCTTCCAGGCTGCACGAGCGCTGCATTTCGCCGGAATGGCGGTGATCGTCGGTTTCCTGGTCGTACATGTGGCGCTCGCGCTGCTGGTGCCGAAGACGTTGTGGGCGATGGTGGCAGGTGGCCCGCACATCGCCCCGCGCAGCCGCAGTGAAGAGGGCCACGCGATATGAGATCGCCGTTCCGACCGGACGCGGCTCCGGATGCCTCGATCCTCGACGATCACAAGCCGCTGATCCGGTCGCTGCAACGACGCGGGTTCATCCGCGGCGGGCTGTCCCTTGGCGCGCTTGTCATGCTGACCGGATGCGAACCAGATCGACCGGAGTCCGTCGAGTCCGCGCTGCTCGCGATATCCCGCCTCAACGACGACGTGCAGGCATGGCTGTTCGACCCGAAAAAGCTGGCGCCGACCTACCCGGCTTCGATGATCCTGCGGCCGCCGAAGTTCAATGCCTATTATGACGTAATGGACGTGAAGCCGGTGGACGGCGCCGCCTGGCGTCTCGAGCTGTCGGGCCTGATCGCCGACAAGCGGCCGTGGACGCTGCCGCAGCTACAGGCGCTGCCTCAGACTTCGATGGTCATCAAGCATATTTGTGTCGAGGGTTGGAGCTATATCGGGGGCTGGACCGGCGTGCCGCTCCGGGCCTTCCTCGAACGTGTCGGCGCCGACCTCCGCGCCAAATATGTCGCCTTCAAGACGGCCGACGACTACCCCAGCAGCATCGACATGGCGACGGCGCTGCATCCGCAGACATTGTTGGCGACCCAATACGGCGGGGAAACGCTCGCCGATCCGTTCGGGTTTCCGGTACGCCTGCGCATGGCGACCAAGCTCGGCTACAAAAACCCGAAATGGGTCACAGCCATCGAGGTGACCAACAAATATCCGGGTGGATACTGGGAATCGAGGGGCTTTCCGTGGTTCGCAGGCCTATGACGTATCGGATGCCGATCCATGTCCTGCTCGCCTCGTGCCTGCTGGCCGGGACCGCGAGCATGGCCCATGCGCAGAGCAAGACCCCAGGAGGCATGCCGCCTCCGCCGGGCATGAGCCTGGCCCAGTCCGCCGCGATGCGCTTCCCGCAGCCGGTTCGGGTCGGTGATCTCGTCGGCCGGGACGTCCTTCGCCCGGTCGAGAGCCAGGACGTCCTCGGTCGGGTCCGTCGCCTCGTCCGCGATCGCGGCGGTCAGATCATGGTCGTCATCGATTTCGGCGGATTCCTGGGTTTCGGAAGCCGGCCGATCGCCGTTCCCGTGGACGCCATGGTGCTGCTTGGACAGGACATGGAGATCGTTGCTTTCAGCCCGGATCAGCTTCGACAATTCCCGACGTTCTCGCCCGCCGGCACGACGGACGTCAGCAACGATACAGTGATCAAGGTGGGTCTCGCCAAACCGTCGCATTGAGGTACGCTGGCGATACGTTCGATCGTGCCGTCATCGAACTGTCACCCCTGTATGCACGCGTCCTGTAACTTTATCGGGTGCCGGTGGAAAGAAGAGCGGAAAGAAGAATCGACGGTTTAACGACCTCCCTCGCGCTGACGTCGGGACCGGACGGAATTGGTTTGAACGGCAAATGGAAGGAGATGGCGTGAACGCTTCGACCGACTCCCCGACAGGCGGGCATGAACGCAGGTCACCCGGTCCGGCGGCCAGTTGCGCGATCGGCGTCATGGCGAAGTCCCCACGCCCCGGCCATTCCAAGACACGCCTCTGCCCGCCCCTCCGGCCGGAGCAGGCGGCGCAACTCAGCGCCGCCTTCCTGCGCGACACCACCGAGAACATCGCCGCGGCGGCGCTGGACGCGCCGATCGTCGGTTACGCCGCCTATGCGCCGGCCGGGACGGAAGACGCCCTGGTCCCGCATCTCGCGCTGGGGACCCGCCGTGTCCTGGCGGACGGTTCCAGGCCGGCCCCGCAGGGCGTGGAAGGGTTCGGTCGTTGCCTTCTTCACGCCGTCCAGTACCTGTTCGCGACAGGCTATGCCGCGGCTTGCGTCCTGAGTTCCGATACCCCGACGCTCCCGACCGGGATCCTCGTCGCCGCCGCCACCACCCTGCTCGCGGGCGACGACCGCCGTGTGGTGATGGGCGCTTGCGACGACGGGGGCTACTACCTGTTAGGGATGCGCGTGCCCTATGCGGGTCTGTTCTCGGACATCGCCTGGAGCACCGGCGCTGTCGCCGCGACCACCCGCGTCCGCGCCGCCGCACTTGGGCTCGACCTCGTGGAACTGCCGGCTTGGTACGATGTTGACGACGACGCCGCGCTTCAACGGCTGGCGCGTGAGGACGACGGCTATGCCGCGCCCTGGACACGCCGTGCCCTCCTGGCGCTGGGACCGGTCACGGCCTCCTCCCACGCCGCATGAGGGGTGTGGCCTCCAGCCGCGCCCCGATAGCCCCCTAAAAGGAAAGCTTCATATGTCTGCCGCAGCCGCCCTGAAGGACCCGCGCCGATACTTTGAGGAGATCGGGGCCAATCGTTCCCCGAACGCGGAGCAACTGCCGATCTGCCTGTATCTGGAGGTCACGAACCGCTGCAACCTGCTCTGCGAGACTTGTCCGCGCACGTTCGAGGAACTCGAACCGCCGGCGGATATGAGCTGGGATCTGTTCACCCGGATCGTCGACCAGGTACCCAACATCGCGCGCGTGGTCATGCACGGCGTGGGCGAGCCGATGCTGGTGAAGAACCTTCCGGACATGATCCGCTACCTGAAGGCGCGCGGGACCTATGTCCTGTTCAACACCAACGGCACGCTGATGCAGCCCAAGCGGTTCCAGGAGCTGATTGACACCGGACTTGATGAGCTTCGCGTCTCGTTGGACGCGGCGGACCGGGAGTCCTATGCGAAGATCCGCGGCAAGGACTTCTTCAATCGTATCGTCCGCGACGTCGGCAAGTTCATCGCCTATCAGAAACAAGCGGGCGCGACCACGCCGCGCGTCTCCCTCTGGCTCACCGGCCTCAAGGAGACTGTCGACCAATTGCCGGAGTTCGTTAGGCTGGCGGCACGGATGGGCGTCACGGACGTGCATCTGCAGCGCCTTGTGTTCGATGAGACCGGCTACGGGAAGGCCACGGCCGGCAACTCCCTTTTCGAGAGCACCCAGGAGACCGAGCGGACTGCGATCGAGGCGGCGCAGGCGATCGCCCGTCCGCTTGGCGTAACGCTCGACGCGTCCGGCGCGACCGAACCGGGGCTCAGCCTCAAGCGGCGGGACGATCGCGCCTGGGCCGCCTGCCGTCGCCCGTGGTCACTGATGTATTTCACCGCCCATGGACGCGCCTTGCCCTGTTGCATCGCGCCCTTCGCCGTTCGCGGCTACAGCAACTACACGCTCGGCGACGCGACGCAACAGGAGTTGCGGGACATCTGGAACAGCCCGGCGTATCGGGACTTTCGCGCCAGCCTCCTGTCCGACGCCCCGCCGGCCCCCTGCCAGAACTGCGGGATGCGATGGAGTCTCTGAGGCTCTCGGTCCCGGCCGTTCAGGCGAGTAATGACCGGATCCGTTCGGCATCCTCCGGCGTCGCCGGGTTATAGACCACCATCGCAAGGTCGGGTCGACCGTCGACCGCGAAGGCCGAGAATTCGAACGCGAGCGGACCCAGGACCGGATGCCGTATATGCTTGACGGCCTCGCCGTGAGAACCGCGAACGTCGTTCTCGCCCCACATCGTCCTGAATTCGGGACTAAGCCGGCAAAGCTCGTCGATGAGAGGTTCCACTTCCGCGCGCGCACCGGCCCGGATTGCGTCCACCCGGAATGCGCCCAGTACGAACCGCGCCACGCTCTCCCAATCGTACTGCGCGGCGCGGGCACGTGGATCGAGGAAGATGAAGCGCAGGATGTTGCGCCTTTCCGGCGGCAACGATCCGTAGTCCATCAGCATCACGGTCGCCGCGCGGTTCCAGGCCACCACGTCCCAAACCGCTGTCCTGATCACGGCGGGACTTGGGTCCAGCGCATCGAGCACGCGCTGCAGCCGTGGCGTCACGCCGTCGTTCTTCCGGTAGCGCACCTCGGGCGGGCGGCCGAGACCGAGCAGGAAGAGGTGCTCGCGCTCGACATCGGTGAGCATGAGGGCGCGGGCGATCCGGTCGAGCACGTCGGCCGACGGCGCGCCGCCGCGGCCTTGTTCGAGCCAGGTGTACCAGGTCGGGCTGATGTTCGCGCGTTGTGCCACTTCCTCCCGGCGCAGGCCGGGCGTGCGCCGGCGCTCCGGCGAGAAGCCGAGCGCGGCGGGGTCCAGTTTCGTGCGCCGGTCTCTGAGATACAGGCCCAACCCGTTGCCGGTTACCAGACTGTCGTTCATCCTGTTAGCGATCTTACCATGATGATATCACTACTTTACCACGATAAAGAGGCCGCCGAAATCTGTCTCCGGTGAAACACGGGGACTGTGCTCATGCGGGTGTTTGTGACCGGGGCGACCGGCAACATCGGTTCGGCCGTCGTTAAGGACTTGATCGCGGCGGGCCACCAGGTACTTGGCCTATGCCGTTCGGACAAAAAAGCGGCGGATTTGGCTGCCACGGGCGCCGAGGTCCATCGCGGATCGCTGGAGGATCTCGACAGCCTCCGGACCGGCGTTGCCCGGTCGGATGGCATCATCCACCTGGCCTTCAACCATGACTTCTCGAAATTCGCGGCAAACTGCGAGGACGATCGCCGCGTGATCAAGGCGCTCGGTTCAGCACTCGCCGGCTCCAATCGGCCCTTGGTCGTGACCTCCGGGACGCCTATCGCCAACACGGTGCCCGGTGAACCGGCCAAGGAGGACAACGCAGTCATCGGTTCTGACGTCCATCCCCGCGCGGCCTCCGAGGAAGCCGCCGCCGCGGCCGCCGCCGGCGGCGTGAACGTGACGGTGGTGCGGCTCCCGCAGGTTCACGACCCGGTCACCCAGGGCCTCATCACGCCCGCCATCGCGATGTATCGCGAAAAGGGGGTTTGCACGTATATCGGCGACGGCCGCAATCGCTGGCCGGCGGCGCATGTTCTCGACGTCGCCCGTCTCTACAGGCTGGCGATCGAGAAGGCCGAACCGAACGGGAAGTATCACGCGGTGGCGGAAGAGGGCGTACCGATGCGCGCTATTGCCGAAGCCATCGGCCGACGCCTGGGTCTACCGGTCAAGTCCATCGCACCGGAAGAGGCCGGGGCCTATTTCGGCTGGCTTTCCATGTTCGCGGGACACGACATGCCTGCCTCCAGCGCGCAGACACGGCGGAAGCTGGGATGGGAGCCGACCGGACCGGGACTGATCACCGATCTCGAACGACTCCAACTGCCGGATCGCTGAGCACCGACCTGGTCCGGCGGCGTCACACGGCGCGGTGACCGGGCACGGCGGCGACACCGAACCGTGCCCGGCCGCTTGACCCTTATTGAAGGGCGGGCCACATCCCCGCCATGTCTGTTCAGGCGCGCATCGTCACCGACGATGAGGCGGATATCCGTCTCGACCGTTGGTTTCGCCGTCACTTCCCGGGGCTCCAGCAAAGCCTGATCCAGAAACTGTGCCGCACCGGCCAGATCCGGATCGATGGCGCGCGGGCCGAGACCTCCACCCGCCTTGCCCCGGGCCAGTCCGTCCGCGTACCGCCCCTGCCGGAACCGGAGGCGCCGAAGCCCATCCTACGGGTCGACCCGAACGACGAGCGGGACCTGCGCAAGGCGATCCTGTACCAGGACGACCACATCATCGCCCTCAACAAGCCCTATGGCCTGCCGGTGCAGGGTGGTCCCGGCATCACTCGGCACCTGGATGGCATGCTGGACGCCCTGCGCTTCGGCAGCGAGCATCGGCCGCGCCTTGTGCATCGCCTCGATCGCGACACGACCGGCGTCCTGTTGCTGGCCCGCACCCCCGGCGTCGCCGGCAAGCTCGCTGCCTTGTTCCGGGGGCGCGACATCGAAAAGACCTATTGGGCGGTCGTCGCCGGCCGGCCGGTCCCGGTCGAGGGCCGCATCGACCTGCCACTGAAAAAGATCGGGGGAGGCCGGGGCGAGCGCATGGCGCCGGCCGATCGGGACGATCCCGACGGGCAGCGCGCCATCACCGATTATCGCACGCTCGACCACGCCGCCCGCAAGCTGGCCTGGCTGGAACTTCAGCCGCTGACCGGGCGCACCCATCAGCTCCGGGTCCATTGCGTCGCGCTGCGCGCGCCCATCCTGGGCGACGAGAAATACGAAGAGCCCGATCAGAACATGGCGTTCTCGGCGCTGGTCGAAGGGCTCTCAAGCGATCTTCACTTGCATGCGCGGCGGCTTGTGCTGCCTCATCCCGCGGGAGGCCATCTGGAGATCGAAGCCGATCTGCCGCCGCACATGGTCGCAACGTTCAAGACGCTGGGGTTCCATGCCCAGCAGGCTAAACCGACAGGAAGATTCCGTTGAACCGCACTTTCCGTTTCGTCCTGATCGGCATCGCTGCCCTCGTCGTCATCGCGGTGGCCGGCGTCGCGGCCGTGCTGCTGACCTTCGACCCGAACAAATACAAGCCCGACATCGAGGCAGCGGTGGCGCGCTCTACCGGCCGAACGCTGACGCTGAACGGCAAGATCGAGATGCAGGTCGGGCTGACCCCGACACTGCACGTCGCGGATGTCGCGTTCTCCAACCCGCCCGGTTTCTCACGCCCGCAGATGGCGACGCTGGGGGCGCTCGACTTGCAGATCGCCCTGTTGCCGCTGATCTCCGGGCAAATCCAGATCGACCGGCTGGTCCTGATCAAGCCGGACATCCTGTTGGAGACGAACGCTGCCGGCCAGCCGAACTGGACGATGACGCCCGCTTCCTCGGGGACTCCCGCCGGGAAGCCGACCGGCTCCTCGCCATCATCGGCGGGGCAGCGGAAGCCGACCCAGGTCAGCGTCAGCATGCTGTCGATTAGAGACGGGCAGGTCGGCCTGCGGGACGATCGGACCGGCAAGGTCACAACCGTGGCGGTGAAGACGCTGGACGCGCAGGCAGCCTCGCCGAATGCGCCGTTGCATGTGACGATGAACGGCAGTTACGGCGGCAAGGCATTCGATGTCGTCGCGGACACCGGTTCGCTGACCGCGCTGCAGACCGGCAGCAATGCGCCCTGGCCGGTCAAGCTGGCGCTGTCAACGCTGGGGGCGAAGATCGCCGCCGATGGTTCGGTGGGACTGACGACGCAGAATTATGACGGGACCGTATCGGGCACCGTGCCGGATCTGGCCGCGTTCGCGCCTTTCGTGCCGGCTGTCCCGTTGCCATCGGTGCACGACATCAGCTTCAATGCCAAGCTGACCGGCGGGCCAGGAAAACCGCCGGCGTTTTCGGTGCTGACCGCGCATGCTGGCGCGTCTGACCTGGGCGCCATGGCCCCGGGGCTGACGCTGTCGGCGCTGGACATCAAGGCGCCGTCGGCCGACCAGCCGATCCAGCTCAGTGCCCAGGGGTCGCGGGGCGGCGTCGGGTTTGCGCTTAACGGCACGCTGGGGACGCTCTCGGCGTTGCGGCCGGACGCGAAACCGGGGCCGTTCCCGGTCGACCTGACGGTGACCGGCGCGGGCGCCGCGGTCACCGTGAAAGGCACGATTGTCAATGTCGCGACCAAGCCGGCGGTCGACCTCGGCGTCACCGCCCAGATCCCCGACCTCGCCGCGCTGTCCGGCCTGGCGGGGCAGCCCCTGCCGCCGGTGAAACAGGTGGCGTTCAAGGCGAACGTGACCAATCCGAACGGTGGTATTCAGTTGAAGGGCCTCAGCCTGACCAGCCCGGACGCCGACCTGGCCGGCGACCTAGCGTTGGTCCTTGCGCCGCGACCGTCGCTGACGGCCAACCTGACCTCGAAGAACATCAATCTCGATGCGCTGAAAGTGGCCGCGAAACCGGCTTCTGCTGCGCCTGGCGGCCCCGCGTCGAAGCCGGCCCCTCCGGGAGGAGAGGTCAGGCATGATACGCGGATCTTCCCGGACACCCCGATCCCCTTCGACATGATGCGCAAGGCGGACGCTGACATCACGCTGGCGGTGGGGACGCTGCGCGCCGACGGCGCCGACACGAAATCCCTTTCGGTCCATGCAGTCCTGAAAGATGCGCGGCTGACCGTATCCCCTCTGTCCGCCGATCTGCCCGCCGGGCGCATGAGCGGGACCATTACTGCCGATGCCAGCAAGCCTACGCCGGCGGTCCATATCCAATTGCGCGCGCCGGGTCTGGCGCTGAAATCGTTGCTGGCGATGACCGGTGAGCCGCCGATGGCCTCCGGCAACCTGGAGGTCTACGCCGATCTGGGTGGAGAAGGCGGCTCTCCGCACGCCATTGCGTCCACGCTCGACGGCACGCTGGGCTTGGCCGTTGCCGGCGGCACGCTCGACAACCGCGCCATGGGTTCCGTTCTCGGCCGCGTGCTTGAAGCGGTCAACCTGCTTGATCTGGTCGGCAAGGGGGGCTCCAGCGAGTTGCGCTGCTTCGCCACCCGGGTCCGCGCCAATCATGGCATCGCCGCGATCGATCCGCTGGTGCTGAGCTCCTCGCTGCTGACCATGAGTGGATCGGGCAGCGCCAATCTGGGAGCCGAAACATTGGACCTGGGCCTGAAGCCGCAGGTGCGGGCCGCGGCGACGACGGTGGTCGTCCCGCTGAAGGTGACGGGTCCGATAAGGGGGCCGTCGGTGACCGTGGACAAGCTGGGGGCGGCGGAGTCGAATATCGGCACCATTGCCGGCGCGGTGGCTGGCAATGCCACGCCGCTGGGCATCGTCGGCGGGATGCTGGGTGTCGACAAGACGCTGGGCCTGACGAGCGGCGATATGTGCCCCTCGGCCCTGGCCGCAGCGCGCGGACAGGCGGCCCCGGCTCCGGCGAAAGAGCAGGCGCCGAGCAGCAAGCCGAACCTGGGGAATCCGGGCGCGATCCTGAAAGGGCTGTTCCGGTGAAGCGTTTCTGGGACCAAGCCAGTGCCGCCCCGGTCGAGGGAGGTTTTGAAATCCACCTGGACGGCAAGCCGATGCGCCTGCCCAGTTCCGTGCCTCTCTTGGTCCGGTCGGAGCGCTTGGCCCGAGCGATCGCCGCCGAATGGCAGGCGGCGGGCGGCGGCAAGGGCGGCGAGATGTCGTTCAGCGACACGCCTCTGACCCGTCTGGCCGGCACGGCGCAGGAACGGATCGCACCTGACCCGCATCCCACCGTCGACGCCATCGCCCGCTACGGCGAGAGCGACCTGCTGTGCTACCGAGCAGAAACGCCGGCCGAACTCGTGCGGCGGCAAACGGAGGGCTGGCAGCCCTGGCTCGACTGGATGGCAGCGACGCATGGGGCGCCGCTGCGCGTGACGGCGGGCGTCGGGTTCGTCCGGCAGCATCACGATACGGTCGCGGCGCTGCGGAACGTTGTCGCGGCCTACGACGCCGATGCGCTCGCGGGCCTCGGGGTCGCGGTGCCGGCGCTGGGTAGCCTGGTGCTGGGCCTGGCGCTGGCTGCGGGCATGCTGGACGCTGAAGCGGCGCACCGGCTGGCGAGTCTGGACGAGCTGTTCCAGATGGAACAATGGGGCGAGGATCCCGAAGCGGCGGCGCGACGGGCCAACATCCTGACGGAGATCAAACAGGCGGATCGCTATCTGGGCCTGGTTCGAGGCGACGCATGAGTGCCAAGCGGTTGATCATTTCCGGCCGGGTGCAGGGCATCGGCTATCGGGACTGGATGGTGATCAAGGCCCGCGGCCTGGGGCTGTCCGGCTGGGTACGAAACCGGCCCGACGGGTCGGTGGAGGCCCTGATCGCCGGCGATACCGCAGGCGTGGAGGAAATGTCCCGCCTGTGCCGCCGCGGCCCCAGGCTGGCCGAGGTCACGTCGATCGCCGAGGAACTATGCGACGCGCCGGAGGAGGAAGGTTTCTTCCGGCTGGGATGACGACCGCCCGGGCCGGTCGCGACGCGACCAATTCGTCAGGTCAGAAATCCAGATCGGCGTAATGCGCCGGCGGCGTCGTCCCCGGTACCCGGTCTGCCAGGATTCCCCGGAAGCTCGGCCTGGACTTCATCCGAGCGTACCAATCCTTCACCGCCGGTGAGATCGTCCAGTCGACCTCGCCGATGAAATCCAACGTCGACAGATGCGCGGCCGCGGCGAAATCGGCGACGGACAGGGCGTGGCCGGCCAGCCATTTGCGGGTCTCGGCCAGCCAGCCGAGATACTCCAGGTGATAGCGGAGCGCGGTGTAGCCGGTGCGGATCGCCGCGGGATCAGGGATGCCGCGGCCAGTCAGGCGGCGGAGGTATTTCTCGCCGTACAGGTTACTGGTCACCTCGGCGGCGAACTTGCCGTCGAACCAGGCGATCAGGCGCCGCACCTCGATCCGCTCAGCGATCGTGCGGCCCATCAGGCTGCTGTCGGCATAAGCCTCATCGAGATATTCGCAGATGACGGCTGAATCGGGGATGATCAGGCCGTTATCTTCCACCAGTGTGGGGACGGTGCCGGCCGGGTTCATTTCCAGGTACTCGGTCCGCCGTTCCCAGGTCTTTTCCACGCGCAACTCGTAGGGCAGGCGCTTTTCCGCCAGCACGAGGCGGACCTTGCGGGCATAGGGTGACAACGGCAGATGGTGCAGGACGCGCATCGGCGCGGACTAAAGCACCGCCGCCCGCGTCGCGCCAAGACGGTTTGTGTCACAATGCCTCGGAAAGTCCTGAATCTGAAACTTTCCGCGTTTCGTTCTCCTTAGGGCTGGCGGAGGCGGTTGACGGCGCGAGCCCCATCCTGGCGGGATTTGTCCAGGCTCCCAATCATCGTTGTTGAACCGTCGGTGACCGGGACAAGCCCGGCCGCGACGAGGGGCGCGCTCCCTCAATTCATGCGCCGAAGCCGGTTCAGCGCCTCGAACGGATTGTCCTCCTCCTCTTCGTCCAGCGCCGGAAGTTCCGCGCCGGGCATCCGGGGGTAGGGATCGAGCGCCAGGCCGAGCTGCTCCGCCGCGGCTTCGCCCAGGTCCACCACGCCATTGTCGAACGGGACCTCGTCATCATCCTCCAGGTCGAGCTCTTCCTTGATCTCGTCCTCCGGCACGAAGCGGATGGCGAACGTCTCCTCCACCGTGGCGTCGAAGTCCTCCAACGTCACGACGCAGGTCTGGGTCACCTCGGCCTTCAGCTGCCCCCGCGCCTGCACGCGGCGCAGGCCAAGCTGGGTGAGGTGGAAACTGCAGGTCAGGTGTTTGATGGCGGGGAGGTTCATCCGCTGCGCCAGCGCCGCGCATTCGGCGGGCGTGGCCGTGATGGCGATGTCCAGGCCGTTCGGCCCGACGCGATCGAAGGGCAGGGGACGATGGAGTTCGGGCTGGATCAATGCGCGGCCTCCTCGGCAGGTTGGAATTGCACGGTGCCGGCCATGAGCGCGGATGCCGGCTGGGCTCGCAAGGCTGTCTCCTGCATCTTCGCGAGCCGGACGAGCGCCGCCGCCGATCCGGCGGGCGGTTCGGCGCCGCGCCAGAAATTGCGGCCCAAGGCGGCCGCCAGGGCGGCTTCGTCGTTCCAGGCGCCGGCGTAAGCCGCCGACCGGCCGTGGAACGCCTCCCACATCTTCCGGTTCCTTTTTCCGACCGACATGTCGCCGACGCCCATCTCCCGCAGGTTGATGTCCATGTCGTGGAACATCGCGTCGAACACTGCCTGCGCCATGTCGGTCGCGGCGGGGCTTTCCTGGTTCAGCCGCCGGATCACCACGTAGACATGCAGGCAGATCGAGTCGAATCGGCCGTCCAGCGTGTCGGGCACGCCAAGCGTCGCGTAGAGATAGGGATCGCGCGCCGCCGCGACCGCCGACCCATAGAGCTGATAGGCCGCTCGCTCATGCTTGCCGCGCCTGCTGAACAAACCCGCCACCTTGATCCTCGTGATGCGCATTGACACGGCCGGGGCGGCCGTGACAGGCACGCGATAGATAGCACTCGCCGGCGATCCATCCAGCCGGTCATGATCGATACGCGGGGTTTCGTCGTCCCATGCCCACCACCCTACGCCATTTCCTGCTGGTTGCCTGCCTTATGCTGCCGGCCTGTTCCTGGCTCGCGCCGCCGCCGCAGGTGCGCGGCAACAAGGTCGATCCCGAGCAGCTCAAGGAACTGACGCCGGGGACGTCGACGAAGGCGGATGTGACCGCCGTGATCGGCTCGCCCACGGCGACAGCGACGTTCAACGACAACAAATGGCTCTATATCACGGAGCTGACCCAGCCGCGCATCGGCCGGACGCTGGGCGTGGTGGACCAGAACGTCGTGGAGCTGACCTTCGACGGCAAAGGCGTGCTGCAGCAGATCTCCGATCGCCCGGCCAAGGACGCGCTGCCGGTGTCGGTGATCGCACGCACCACGCCTTCGCCGGGAACCGAAGCATCGTTCTTGCAGCAGTTGCTGGGCAATATCGGCCGATTCGTGCCGGCCGGCACTGGCGGCGCCTCGACCACGGTTGGCGGCGGCGCGCCAGGGGCGCCGTGATCGGTCGGCGGGGAGTCGCTTTTTCCGCGCCAGGCTTGCCACACACCGACCGGTCGGGCAGGCTCCATCCATCCTCTGGGTGCGCCTGAACCACCGTGTCCTGGGCCGATTGGCGCGCCCGCCACCTTTGCGACAGGTCATTCAGATGGACGTCTCTCTTCCGACGACGCCGGCTGCCGAGGCGCTTGCCCTGCGGTACGGTCCCGATGCCGTCCCCGCCGCGGGGCCTTGGAACGAGCATATCGCATTGCTGCTGACGCACCGGTCGGTGCGCGGCTATCGCCCCGACGCACTGCCGGCGGGTACGCTGGAAACGCTGATCGCCGCGGCCCAGTCCGCCGCCACCAGCTCCAACCTGCAGACCTGGTCGGTGATTGCGGTGACCGATTCCGACAAGAAGGCGGCACTGGCGAAGCTGGCGAACAACCAGAAGCATATCGAGCAATGTCCGCTGTTCCTGATCTGGGTCGCCGACATCTCGCGCAACCAGCGCCTGGGTCAACAGGAAGGCGTGACGCTGGAGGTGATGCCGTATCTGGAGACGTTCCTGGTCGCCGCGATCGACGCCGCGCTGGCCGCGCAGAACGCCACCGTCGCAGCCGAGTCGCTGGGCCTGTCCTGCGTCTATATCGGCGCGCTGCGCAACCAGCCGCAGGAGGTCGCCAAGGTTGTGAACCTCCCTTCCGGCACGTTCGGCGTCTTCGGCATGTGCGTCGGCTATGCGACAGAGGCCGCGCTGGGTGAGGTCAAGCCCCGCCTGCCGCAGGAGGTCATCGTTCACCACGAAGCCTATCGGGTGCCTGACGACGAAGCGCAGCGCCGCTCGGCCTATGACGGGCTGATCGGTGGCTTCTCGGCGCGTAACGAGATGGCCACGGATACCTGGACCAAGCGGGTGATCGGCCGCATGGGCAAGCTGGCCGCGCTGTCAGGGCGCGACAAGCTGGTGGCGACGCTGCACGCGATGGGGTTCGAATTGAAATAGAGGCCGATGACGTCGTCGTAATCGGCGACGGGCACCTACACCAACAACGGGTCGGACTGCCGGTACCGTGCTTAACGTGGCGCGAACGCCGTTGAACCGCGTCGCAAAAACTTCAGGCATGGGCGGCGTGGTTGGGAAAATGCGTGGCCGGCTTCGGCTCTGCCCGCACGGTTCCCAGCATGTCTGGGCCCAGCTTGCTCTGCTGCCAGGACTCGTAGGCAAGCACGATCGCGAAGACCGTGAACATCCCGATGCACATCAGCAGGTAGAGCAGGTTGCCGGTGGACATGATACGCTCCGTTCGGTTGACGGAGTGATCGTGACCTGGATCAATGCGGTGCCGCATTGATCCAGGTCGAGCGGGGACGAACTTGAGCGTCCAGGCGCTGGATGGCCTGTTCATGTCGCGGTCGCAGCGTCGCCTTGACGCGGCGGCGCCCGCCATGCGGTCGCCCCGATCGCGATCACCTGAACCTTCTTTGACCCTGCCCCCCTTTCGCCTCAAACCGGGGTATGATGCCCCGCCGCCCCGATTCGCGGGGCGGATCACGGACACCCGGATGCGGAACCCGGAACCAGGATGATCGCCCAGCTCACCGGACGCGTGGAGGCTCTCGCCGACGGCACCTGCGTCATCGATGTGGGCGGGGTCGGCTACCTCGTGCAGGCCTCCTCGCGCACGCTGTCGGCCCTGCCCCCGCCGCCTGCCGCCGCGCGCGTGTTGATCGAGACGCATGTGCGGGAGGACGCGATCCTGCTCTACGGGTTCGCCGAGGCCGCCGAACGCGACTGGTTCCGCCTGCTGACCACCGTGCAGGGCGTCGGCGGCAAGGTCGCGCTGGGCCTGCTCTCGACCCTGTCGCCCGCCGACCTGATCGCCGCCATCGCCGCCGGCGACAAGGCCAGCCTGAGCCGAGCGCCGGGGGTCGGTCCGAGACTGGCGGCGCGAATGGTGACGGAGCTGAAGGACAAAACCGGCGCGATGCCCATCACCCCCGGCATCAGCTACACCCCGGTCCCGGCCGGCGGAATCGCCGAGGACGTGCTGTCCGCGCTGGTGAACCTGGGCTACCGCCGCGCCGAGGCCCAACCCATCGTCGACCGCGTGCTCGACCGTCTCGGCGCTGGCGCCGGCTTCGACGCCGTGATCCGTGACAGCCTGCGAGACCTCTCGCCTAACACCGGGGCATCGAGGGTCGGAGCATGAGCGACAACCGGCGGACCCTTTCGCCCGACCGGCTGGACGAGGACGTGGGCGAGGCGACGCTGCGGCCGCAGACCCTGGCCGACTTCACCGGCCAGAAAGCCAGCCGCGAGAACCTTGGCATCTTCATCCAGGCCGCGCGGGAACGGGGGGAAGCGTTGGATCACGTCCTGCTGCACGGCCCGCCGGGCCTGGGCAAGACCACGCTGGCGCAGATCGTGGCGCGGGAGTTGGGGGTCGGGTTCCGCGGCACCTCGGGCCCGATCATCGACAAGGCGGGCTCCCTGGCGGCGATCCTGACCAACCTGCAGCCGCGCGACGTGCTGTTCATCGACGAGATCCACCGCCTGCAGCCCGCGATCGAGGAAGTGCTGTACCCGGCGATGGAGGACTTCCAGCTCGACCTGATCATCGGCGAGGGGCCGTCCGCCCGCACGGTGAAGATCGACCTGCCGCCGTTCACCCTGGTCGGCGCCACCACCCGCGCCGGGCTGCTGGCGACGCCGCTGCGCGACCGTTTCGGCATCCCGCTGCGACTGGTGTTCTACACGCCGGAGGAGCTCCGGACGATCGTCGCCCGCGGCGCGCGACTGCTGGGGTTCGACCTGACCACCGACGGGGCGGCCGAGATCGCCCGCCGGTCCCGCGGCACGCCGCGGATCGCCACCCGCCTGCTGCGCCGGGTGCGCGACATCGCCGCCGTGCAGGGCCGCTTCCCGGTGGACAAGGCGGTAGCCGATGCGGCGCTGACGCGGCTGGAGGTCGATTCCCTCGGGCTGGACGCGATGGACCGGCGCTACCTGCGGCGCATCGCCGAACACCACAACGGCGGGCCGGTCGGGGTCGACACCCTGGCCGCCGCTTTGGCAGAGGCACGGGACACGCTGGAAGACGTGGTGGAGCCGTACCTGATCCAGGAAGGGCTGGTCCTGCGCACCAGCCGCGGCCGGGTGTTGGGGGAGCCGGGCTGGCGGCACCTCGACCTGAGACCGCCGCGGACCGTATTGCCGCTGCTGGATGCGCTCAGCGATGACGGTTCGTAAATGAACGGTCATGCAGCCTCCACCCATCGCTATCCGCTGCGCGTCTACTATGAAGACACGGACGCGGGCGGCGTGGTCTATCACGCCAACTACCTGCGCTATGCCGAACGCGCCCGCACCGAGGCCTTGCGTCACGCGGGGATCCCCCATGCGGAACTTGTTGCGAATCATGGACTGATGTTCATGGTGCATCGCGCCGAAATCGACTATGTGCGGCCGGCCATGCTCGACGACCTGCTTGTCGTCGAAACCGAATCCATGGACGTGGGTGGAGCAACAGTTGCGCTGCGGCAGACGGTGCGCGGACCGAACGGCATCTGCGCCAACCTGCGCATCAAGCTCGCCTGTGTGCGAATCGGAGGAAACAGGCCGGCCCGAATCCCGCCCCGGTGGCGGGAGGGGATGGCAGTCTTACGCGGCGCTGACGAGGCAGTTAGGGGTTAAGGCAAGTGGATCGCGCAGTCGATGCAGTGAATTTGGGAACGGCCGGGGGCGACCTGTCGCTCTGGGGCCTGTTCATGCAGGCCGATATCGTCGTCAAGCTGGTGATGCTGGGTCTTCTGGGTGCCAGCATTTGGGTCTGGACCATCGTATTCGAGAAATGGTCCTCGCTGCGCAGCGTCAACCGCGCCGCCGACGGGTTCGAGGACCGTTTCTGGTCCGGCGGCAGCCTGGATGATCTGTTCGATCGCGAGGGCAGCAACCCGAACCACCCCATGGCGGCGGTGTTCGCTGCGGCGATGGGCGAATGGCGCCGGTCGGTGCGGGTAGCCGGCGCCGACATCTCCCACACCAGCGTGCGGGAGCGGATCGATCGCGCCATCGCCGTGACGGTGCAGCGGGAGATGGACCGGCTGGAGCGCTGGATGGTGTTCCTGGCCAGCATCGGCGCCACCGCTCCGTTCATCGGCCTGTTCGGCACGGTTTGGGGTATCATGCACTCCTTCTCGGCGATCGCGGCGATGCACAACACCAACCTCGCGGTCGTGGCGCCCGGCATCGCCGAAGCGCTGTTCGCCACCGCGATCGGGCTGGTGGCGGCGATCCCCGCCGTGCTCGCCTACAACCAGATCAGCACCTCGCTGACCCGCTTCGCCTCTCGGCTGGAGAATTTCGGCAGCGAATTCGGCGCCATCCTGTCGCGCCAGAGCGAGGAGCGGGCCGCGTGACCCGGTCCGGACGGTACGCTGGGGAGAGCTAGGTCATGGCCTTTTCCATGAACACCAAGGCCGGGCGCGGGCGCTACCGTCCCTTGGCCGAGATCAACGTCACCCCGCTGGTCGACGTCATGCTGGTGTTGCTGATCATCTTCATGGTCACCGCGCCGCTGATGACCTCGGGCGTCTCGGTCGACCTGCCGAAGACCAGCGCCCAGCCGCTGAACTCGGACAGTGAGCCGCTGACGGTGTCGATCAAGGCGGACGGCACGATCTTCCTGCAGGACCAGCAGATCGACTTGAGCGACCTGGTCGCGAAGCTGCAGGCGATTGCCCAGAACAATCCGGAGCGGCGGATTTTCGTCCGCGGCGACAAGGACCTGGCCTATGGCCGGATCATGGAGGTGATGGGCACGATCACCCAAGGCGGCTTCACCAAGGTGGCGCTGCTGGCCGACGCCCCGCCGGTGACGCCCGCCGGGTCGGGTGGGGCCGCGTCTGCGGGGGGAGCGTCATCCAGCGGCTCCGCCACGTCGACGTCAGGGACGAAGAAGTAGGACGCGGCCGTGATGACCTCGTCGCTCGGATCTCCCGTTTCCCGATCATTGTCCGAAGGGCGTCAGGACCATGGCTGTGCGCGATCCTTTCTCCGTCACGGCCGGGCTCGTCCCCGCACTCCGCGTTTCCGCGGCGATGCGTGGGTGGCCGGGACCGGGCCGGCCCTGGCGGGATGGGACGCACTGCCGGATCAGGACAGGTTGAGCCGTCCCGCCCTGACGGAGCGATGACCGCCCGTGCTGCAGCGATCCTCCTATGACGACGAACTCGACCGGCACGCCCGCCGGATCCCCCGTCGGATTCGGCGCGGCCTGGCGATCTCGGTCGGCGCGCATATCGCGGTCTTGGCGATCCTGCTGCTTGGGCTGCCCCGCCTGACGCCGCCTGAGCCGCCACCCGAGACCAGTGTCGACATGGTGTTCCAGGGGACTGCCAAGTCCTCGATGCAGGCGCCCACGCCTGCCCCGGTCCCTGCGCCGTCGACGGAGCAGGCGCCGCCCGCGCCGCCGGTGACCACGCCGCCCAAGCCACAGCCCGAGGAAGCGCCGCCGCCTCCGCCGCCCCCTCCGCCTCCGCCGCCGCCACCCGCGCAGGCGCCGACGCCGCCGGCCCCCACGCCGCCGACGCCGACCCCGCCACCTGAGCCAAGCCCGGAACCGGCGCCGAAACTGCCGCCTCCGCCGCCCTCGCCACCGACCCCGCCACAGCCGACCCCGCCGAAGGAGCAGCCGCCATTGCCGCTGCCGCCGCCGCCGGTGCCTCCGCCGCCCTCGCCGCCCAGCGTGACGCAGCAGCCGAACGTGACGAAGAACCCGGCGCCGAACAGCCAGTCGCTGGAGAACACGCTGGAGAAGCTGCGCCAGCTCGTGCAGCAGACCCAGCCGCCGAAGGCGCGCGCCAATCCGAAGGCGGGCGGCGCGCCGAACGGCGGCGGCAACCCGCTGGGCAATGACACCGCGGCACTGAGTGCGGCGCAGCGCGGTGCGATCGGTGATCACGTCCGCGAGTGCTGGACGAAGGACGCCGGCGCGCTGGATATCGACAAGATGCGGGTCACGCTCACCGTCACTACAGACGCCAGCGGGACGGTCCGTGAGGCGAAGGTGTCCGGCGATGACGTCGGCCATCTTGGCGATCCGCGCTTCCGTGCGTTCGCGGAACGCGCAGTCCGTGCGGTGATGGACGCCCGCTGCGCCAACCTGCCGCTGCCCAACACGCTGCTGGGCAAGATCAACGTGCTGACGTTCCGGTTCTCACCATGACGGCCGAGGTGCGACAGGGCCGTCAAAACCGCGCGATATCGTAACGGACTCGTTGCGTCTCAAGCGATGAAAGTGGAAGACAACGTCATGAACAAGATACTGAATCCCACCCGCCGCTCCCTGTTGGCTGGCGCCGCCGGGCTTTTGACCCCCTTGCCGGTGATGGCGCAGGCCCTGTCGGGCCAGCAGCCTTCCGGGGGCGGTGGCGGCGGTGGCGGTCAATCGGCCGTGATCGACGTCGACCACGCCCGGGCAGCGCCCATTCCGATCGCGATCCCGGACCTGAACGGCGGCGACGGCAGCGCCGGCCAGATGGGGCAGAACATCGCTGGTGTCATCAGCAACGACCTGGCGAACTGCGGGCTGTTCCGGCTGATTGACCCGTCGGCGTTCATCCAGGCGAAGATACCCCCCAACGGCACGCCGAACTTCGCCAACTGGAAGCCGACCGGGGCGCAGGCGCTGGTGACGGGGGGCGTTTCCACGGTCGGCGGCGGCCAGTTGCGCGTCGAGTTCCGCCTGTGGGACGTCCTGCCGCAGCGCCAGATCCAGGGCACCGCGTACACCACCACCCAGGCCAACTGGCGCCGCATCGCCCATATCATCGCCGACGTGATCTACGAACGGCTGCTGGGCGAGAAGGGCTATTTCGACACGCGCATCGTCTACATCTCGGCCACCGGTCCGCGCGATCGGCGTACCAAGCGGCTGGCGATCATGGACCAGGACAGCGAGAACAACCGGATCCTGACGGACGGGTCCTGGCTGGTCCTGACGCCGCGCTTTCATCCGACCAAGGATGAGATCGCGTTCATGAGCTATGCCAACAATCGTCCGCGGGTTTACTTGTTCGATTTGCAGACCGGCCGGCAAAGCGTCCTGGGCGACTTCGCGGGGATGACGTTCGCGCCGCGCTTCTCGCCGGACGGCAGCAGCGTCATCATGTCCGTTGCGGATGGCGGCGGCTCCGACATCGTGACGGTCGACTTGGCAAGCCGAGCCTCGCGACGCCTGACGAACTCGGGGTCGATTGATGTCAGCCCGTGCTACAGCCCCGATGGTTCGCAGATCACATTCGCGTCGGACCGAGGCGGCGACCAGCAGATCTATGTCATGGGGGCCGGCGGCGGGGGGGCGCAGCGCATCAGCTTCGGCAATGGCCATTACGCGACGCCGGTCTGGTCCCCGCGCGGCGACCTGATCGCCTTCACCCGGTACGCCGGCGATACGTCCAATTTCGCGATCGGCGTCATGCATCCCGACGGGTCCGGCGAGCGCATCCTGGCCGAGGGTTGGGACGTCGAAGGGCCGACCTTCTGTCCCAATGGTCGCGTGCTGATGTTCTGGCACCAGGAACGGGGCGGCTCATCGCGGCTGGAAACCGTGGATATTACCGGGTTCAACGATCGTCCGGTGCGCACGCCCACTGACGCGACCGATCCGGCCTGGTCACCCCTGGGAGCTTGACGGGGAGGACAACCTGCCAGGCATGACTTTACCGGGCGTAAGTCCAGATGGGCCCGCATAGTGCGGGGATGCGAACATAGTGTGACATCGAGTAACGGTTATTGTGGTTTTAAAGCAACAGGCAAGGCATGTCGTAGACGCGGAGCGAGGGGAACTTGACCACCTCGCTCATGTCACGTTAATCGCTCACATGGACGGAACGGATTGCCGTTTTGCCTGCGCTGGTAACGCCTGCGTATTGGACAGCACCCATCCAGGGGACGAAGATAAGATGAACACAAAGATCCTCGGCGCTTTCGCCGCCGTCGCCCTGTTGGCGGCGTGCTCCCCCAAGCCGCCGCCGGCCCCGGCCGCGCCGGCGACGCCGGTCAGCACGATCGTCCCGGGCAGCGAGGAAGATCTGGTCGCCAATGTCGGTGATCGCGTCTTCTACGACTTCAACAAGTCCAACCTCCGTCCGGATGCGCGGGCGACGCTCGACAAGCAGGCCGCGTGGCTCGCCAAGTACAGCAGCGTGAACGTGCAGATCGCCGGTAACTGCGACGATCGCGGCACCGAAGAATACAACCTCGCGCTCGGCCAGCGCCGCGCGAATGCGGCCGCGTCCTACCTGAAGGCCAAGGGCGTCGCCGCGGCGCGGATGTCCACGATCAGCTACGGCAAGGATCGTCCGACCGCGCAGGGCGACAACGAGCAGGCCTGGGCCCAGAACCGCAACGCGATCACCTCGGTCCGCTGATACCAGCCGCTGTCCGGCTTCCGGCCGGCCAGCGATGGGTTCCATGAATGGCCGGCATCCGGGTGCACGACGCCAGGTTGCCGCCATCATGCGTTTTCAGCCATGCTGCGCCGGCGGCACGCGGCGCCTGGAGACGTGCCGGATGGGCCGCACTCGCAACGTCGAGCATCCAGAGGCTCCGTTGCGAAATTCGACCCCTCAACACCTCGTTTCGTCTCTGACGATACTCAATAGTCGTTCCATAGGTCGTTTTGTTGGAAACCGGATTGGCTGGTTTGACGCCGGGTGGCCTTGAACCTGATGCTTGATCGCGTCCGATTGTGGATCGCGACCAAAGCCATAGGGGGCTCGCGCTATTCCCGAGGCGGCCCCTTGGCGGCGGCAAATGGGTCGTTCGAAAAATTCCTTGATATCCTGGTAAAAATACCTATAATCCCAGGGATATTTTAGGATCACATACCGTGCAAGCCATCGACCTTCCCGCCGCTTTCCTCCGGAGCATCCTCCACCACATCGCCGCCCTCCTGCTGCAAGGCGCGGGCGGCGACCAGGACGAAGCCTGGAAGGCCGCCCAGGATCTTGTCGCCGGGAACGATCCGCGCACCGACGCCGAACTCCGCCTCGTCGCTCGGATCATGATGTTCACGCTTCAGGCAGGGGAGGCGCTGGCCCAAGCCGCGCAACCGGACATGCCCTTGAACCGCATACTGCGTCTGCGCAGTGGCGCCGTCGCGCTGTCTCGCGAGGCCGACAAGGCCGAACGGGCGCTGGAAAAGCTGCGTGCCGCCCGCGACGCTGTCCAGCCCGTCCAGCCTAAAGCCCAAATCGAGGCCCCGACGCAGACCTTGGCATCGGGCCAAGTCCCACAAGTGCCTGAACCACCGCCCTCCATCGAGAAAGTCGGTGCCCTTGTCGCGGAAAACCGCACGGTCGCTGCCTATGCCAAGGCGCACGGAATCAGTTTCTCCGAGGCCCTGCGCCGTCGCGAGCGTGACAAGCGTGTCGCCGAACGGGAACGCCGGAAGGTCGCGCAAGCCCTGGCCGCCGCATACGCACCTGCCTCCACCTGATGGCAAGCCCTGTTGATCGTGGCTCTCAAGGTCGGGCCTGGGCCGAGCGGCTACGCCGTTAGCCACCCGGTTTCTCGCGGCGTTGTCAGCCGCCGGTCACTGCCGCGATGTACTGGGTGACCGAGCGGGCCATCACCTGCTTGGCGTTCGCCGGGATCACCCGTTCCCACCATCCGCCATAGATCGTTTCAAACGACCATGGCGCCAGCGTATCGGCGATCCGTTGCACAGGCGGCGCCGGCAGCGGGATCAGGTTCGGGTAGCTGTGCATGAAGGTCAGCCCCTTGTCTGGCCTGACCTGCAGCGTATCGCCCGTCAGCAGCGCGCCCTTTCCCTGAGCGCCGGCGGCCCAGTGCAGCACCGAGCTGCCGGGGAAATGGCCGCCGCAGCGGATGACGGTGACGCCTGGGGAAAGTTCCAGCGTGTCGCCGTCCCAGAAGTTCACTGCCGGATCCTGCCGCGTGACGTAATCACGGTCCAAGGCGTGGACGTGGATCGGGCAGTTCCCGAAGGCGCGGCTCCATTCCACTGCGGTCGCGAAGAAATGCGGGTGCGACAGCGCGATGCCGGCAAGGCCGCCGAGTGCGCTCACGATCGCGATAGTGGCGTCATCCAGGAAGCTGATGCAGTCCCACAGGACATTGCCCGCGGCCGTGCGCAGCAGCAGCGCACGCTGGCCGATGGCGAAGCTGGGAAAGGTGCCGATCCCCGTCAGCCCCGGCTCAATCTGGCGGAATGCGTTGAAATAGCTGCGCCGCATTGCCGGCAGCGTCGTCCACGCCTGTCCCGCCGGGTTCACGTATTGGCGGGTGTCCTGACAGATCAAGCAGCCGGCGGGCGGCGCCTCGGTGGCGGGATACTGGCAGCCGCAGGTGGTGCAGATGAACGCTGGCATGCCTGTCTCTCCCGATCGGTGACCGCGCCATTGGAGAGGGTTGGCCGGACCGTTTCAAGAGGGCCGCCCATAGAGGGGCGGCCCAGGGAAATAGCTGCCGGCTTAGAATAATGCGTCGATCGATGCCGGGTCGACCGCGTCGATCGATGCCGGCTGCCAGTTGGGCTTGCGGTCCTTGTCAACCACCATCGCGCGGACACCCTCGACGAAGTCCGGATGCGCCATGGTGGTCTTGGTCAGCGCGAACTCGGCATCCAGTGCGTCCTTCAGCGTCAGGTCACGGCCACGACGCAGCGCCTTCAGCGTCCAGAACAGGGCGGAGGGCGAAACGTGATTGAGCGCGTCCAGGGCCTCCCGCGCCCAATCCCCGTCAGTCGCCTGCAGGCGGGCGACGATCTCGGGGACCGTCGTGGCGGAGAAGCAATGATCGATGCCGGCGCGGCGTTCGGTCAGCGGGCTGGCGGGCAGCGCCTCGTTGAAGGCCGCGAGGGCGGAGAGG
>NZ_DASZTJ010000117.1:0-30142 GCF_035548235.1 Rhodopila sp. | reverse complement strand
TCAGACGTCGACTTCCTGCACCAGCCGCGCATTCTCCTGGATGAACGCGAACCGCAGCTCCGGCCGCCGGCCCATCAGGCTTTCGACACGCTCCGCCGTCGCCGCGCGTTCCTCGGGTAGCGCGACCACTTTCAGCAGCGTGCGCTTCGCCGGGTCCATCGTGGTTTCCTTCAACTGCGCCGGCGGCATCTCGCCCAGGCCTTTGAAGCGGCTGACCTCGACCTTGCTGTTGGCCTTGAAGTCGCGCCTGATCTTCCGCTCCCGGTCGGCGTCGTCCATCGCATAGACCGATTTCGCGCCTTGCGTCAGGCGGTACAGCGGCGGCTGCGCCAGGTAGACATGGCCGTGGCGCACCAGGTCCGGCAGTTCGCGGTAGAAGAACGTCATCAGCAGCGACGCGATATGCGCCCCGTCGACGTCCGCGTCCGTCATGATGATGATGCGGCCATAGCGCAGCTTGCCCCGGTCGAACCGGTCGCCGACGCCGCAGCCCAGGGCCTCGATCAGGTCCTTCAGCTCCTGGTTCTGCCGTAGCTTGTCGGCCGAGGCGCTGGCGACGTTCAGGATCTTGCCGCGCAGGGGCAGGATCGCCTGGGTCTCGCGGTTGCGCGCCTGCTTCGCCGAACCGCCGGCGCTGTCGCCTTCGACCAGGAAGATTTCCGTCTCGGCCGCGTTCTCCCGCGTGCAGTCGGTCAGCTTCCCGGGCAGGCGCAGCCTTCGCGTCGGGGATTTCCGAGCGGTGTCCTTGTTCTCCTTGCGGCGGATGCGCTCCTCGGCGCGCTCGATGACGAAGGACAGCAGGTTGTCGGCCGAGGCGGGATCGCCCGCCAGGAAATGGTCGAACCGGTCGCGCAGCGCGCCTTCCACCAGGCGGGACGCTTCGGGGCTGCTCAGTTTTTCCTTGGTCTGGCCCTGGAACTGCGGCTCGCGGATGAACAGCGAGAGTTTCGCCGCCACCGGGTCCAGCACGTCGTCGGCGGTGATCTGCGCGGCCTTCTTGTTGCCCCGATGCTCACCCCAGGCGCGCAGGCCGCGCACCAGGGCGGACCGGAACCCGTTCTCATGCGTGCCGCCTTGCGGGGTCGGGACCGTGTTGCAGTAGGAATGGAGGAACCCGTCCCCCTCCTCCAGCCACGACACCGCCCACTCGATCTTGCCGGCCGAGGAATCGGGCAACGCCGCCTCGCCATGCCAGATCTGCGGCAGCACGCGGGGCGCTTCGCCGATATCGGCCTGCAGGCTGTCGCGCAGGCCGCCGGGGAAATGCAGCACGGCCTCGGCCGGGACGTCGTCCTTGCCCGCTTTCAGCAGGTCGGGGGCGCAGGACCACCGGATCTCGACCCCGCGGAACAGGTACGCCTTGGACCGGCACAGCCGGTACAGCCGGGCCGGGGCGAAGGCCAGGCTGCCGAAGATCTCCGGATCGGGCTTGAAGCGGATGGAGGTGCCGCGGCGGTTGTGCACCGGCCCGGCGTTCACCAGCTTCGAGGCCGGCTTGCCGCGGGCGTAACCCTGCTTCCACAGCACGCGGTCGCGCGCCACCTCGACCTGCATCACCTCGGCCAGCGCGTTGACCACGGAACTGCCGACGCCGTGCAGGCCGCCGGAGGTCGCATAAGCCTTGCCGCCGAACTTGCCGCCCGAGTGCAGCGTCGTGAGGATCACTTCCAGCGCGCTCAGGTTCTTGAATTTCGGGTGCGGGTCGACCGGGATGCCGCGGCCGTTGTCGCGGATGGTGATGAAGTTGCCGGTCTCCAGCGCCACGTCGATGAAGGTCGCGTGGCCGGCGACCGCTTCGTCCATCGCGTTGTCGAGGATTTCCGACGCCAGGTGGTGCATCGCCGTCTCGTCGGTGCCGCCGATATACATGCCGGGGCGTTTGCGGACGGGTTCGAGGCCTTCCAGGACCTCGATATCCTTGGCGGAGTAGTCGGAGCCGTCGCGCCGGACGAGGTCGAGTTCCGTCTTCCGCGCACCCGGATTGGGTTTCGCGGCAGGCTTCGCGGCAGGCTTTTCCGCCGGTTTGTCCGGTTTTGACCCGAAGAGGTCGTTCATGCTGTGTTCCCAAGTCTGAACGGCACCCTACAGGGTGATTCCGGTTTTTCGCAACAGGCAGGCGGGAGAGTGGGGGGCTTCTGTTGCCCGGTGCCCCCCGAACCGCGCCTATCGCTTATGCAGCGACGGCGAGCGCCTCATTGTCATTGGCACTTGTAGATTGACCCGATAACGGCGGTATCATGCCGGGCAAAAGGCGGGTCTTTACCACGCGTGTCGAGCCTGTTTCACCCCCATGCGCCGTCCGGAAGGACGGAATTGGTGGAGGTGCCGGGCACTGCCCCCGGGTCCACAACGCTTATTCCACGCGCCGTTTATCACCATAGTCAGCAAGCTGACGCCGCCAGATGTAAGCCCCTGGCCGATCCGGTTCAAGCCCGGTTCCCGAAGGGCGGCCCCCGGTTTGAATGGCCCTGCCAGGCAGAGCGTGATCCGGCGGACGCTTTCCGTCCCTTGATGCCCTTGGTATTCCCTTGATGGCCTTGGTATGCTGCCGGCCATGGTGGCGACCGACCCCGTCATTCCCGCCGCGTTCCCGGAGCTTGCGCGCCTGGCATGGAACCGCGACCCGTCCCGTCCCATATCCAGCGCCGAGGCGTTCAACCTGTACGAATTGAACTGGCGGCACGTCGACCGGACGGCACTGACGCCCGAGGAGCAGGCGCTGATCCGGGCATTGGCGGATCGATACGGGCGCGGTCATCTGCTGACCCAGAAGTGACGAGCGATGTTCCGGCGTCCCGAACATCAGGCTGTCGCCGTCGCCTTGAAGGCCATGAACCATGACTGGCTGACGGCGTGCCGCTGCTGGTTCGGCGGCGGGACCGAGATCGTGCTCGACCTTGACGAATACCGGCTGAGCAAGGACATCGATTTCCTCTGTTCGGACCCGGACGGCTACCGAAAGCTCCGCCTCGCCGCCGCTTCCGGCGACGTCGGGGCTTTTTTCGCCCGCGACGTCGCACTGGACCGGCCGTTCCGCTCCGACCAGCACGGCATCCGCGCGGTCATTCGCGTGGGCGCCCTTCCGATTCGCTTCGAGATCGTGCGCGAGGCCCGTGTCACCCTCGATGGCCGCCCCGACCCGCAACTCGGCGTGCCGCGCTTGTCGGCCGCCGACCGTGTCGCGGAGAAGCTGCTCGCCAATGCCGATCACTGTCAGGACTCATCGACGCAGTTCCGTGACGCGGCGGATCTGGGCATGCTGGCGTTGCGTCTGGGTACCTTCCCCGCCGAAGCGATCGCCAAGGCTCGCTACGCATACGGCGATGACATCGACCAGAAGCTCGCATGGGTATTGACGGCCCTGATGGACCCTGGCCGCCTAGCGGCGACGGCTGCCGGATTGGGCATGGATGCCGCCACCCTGGACGCCGCCATCGCCGCCTTGCGGCGGGAAGCCCGTCGCGCGACGTAAGGGGGGTTCGACAACGGCGATCATGGGATGCCCGTTCGCGGCTGCAACCCGGTCCATGTTAATGGACATGTCACATCACCGTTGCTAGAAGCCCGGCGTTCCCGGCACTTTGACCGGTTCCGGCATCCATGAGCGGTCCTTGCGCATGAAGATCGTTGCCTGCAACAGCAACCGGCCGCTGGCCGAGGACGTCTCCCGTATCCTGGAGGTGCCCCTGACCAAGGCCTCGATCCGCCGCTTCGCGGACATGGAAGTCTTCGTCGAGATCCAGGAAAACGTGCGCGGACAGGACGTGTTCGTCATCCAGCCCACCTCGTTCCCCGCCAACGACAACCTGATGGAGCTGCTGATCACGCTGGACGCGCTGCGCCGCTCCTCAGCCCGCCGCCTGACGGCCGTCATCCCCTATTTCGGCTATGCGCGGCAGGACCGCAAATCGGCGTCGCGCACGCCGATTTCCGCCAAGCTGGTCGCCAACCTGATCACCGAGGCCGGCGCGAACCGGGTCCTCACCATGGACCTTCACGCCGGCCAGATTCAGGGCTTCTTCGATATTCCCGTGGACAACCTGATCGCCGCCCCTCTGTTCAGCCGCGACATCCAGGAGCGGTTCGCCGGCCGCGACGTCATCATCGTCTCCCCGGATGTCGGCGGCGTGGTCCGGGCACGGGCGATCGCGACGCGGCTGAACTGCGACCTCGCGATCATCGACAAGCGCCGTGAACGCGCCGGCGTGTCCGAAGTGATGAACGTCATCGGCGACGTCGCCGGCCGCGACTGCATCCTGGTCGACGACCTCGTGGATTCCGGCGGCACCCACTGCAACGCCGCCGACGCCCTGATCAAGCGCGGCGCCCGGTCGGCCAGCGCCTATGTCACCCATGGCGTGCTCTCGGGCGGCGCCGTCGCCCGCATCGGCGGATCGTCCATCGAAACGATGACGATCACCGACTCGATCATGCCGACCGTCGAGGTCAAGGCCTGCCCGAACATCCGCACCCTGACCATCGCCCCCCTCCTGGCCGAGGCGATGCGCCGGATCAATGACGAGACCTCTGTCAGCTCGCTGTTCGACTGAGGGTCCCTTCCCCTCTGGACTTTGGGACCATCAGGGGCACATACAGGCGACACAGAACGGTGACGGGCGGTCCGTTCCGCGGTCGGGCCGTCACCGCGAACGACGACAGACCAGGAAACACGACGCATGGACAACATTATCGGCCAGACGCCGGCCCACGGGGGCGGTGATGGCGCCGCCGCCAACATGATCGTGGACGGCGATCAGAAGACCTTCATGCAGGACGTGATCGAGGCGTCGCGCCAGCTCCCCGTCCTGGTGGATTTCTGGGCGACCTGGTGCGGCCCCTGCAAGACGCTGACGCCGACGCTCGAAAAGGTCGTCAAGGCCGCCGGCGGACGGGTCAAGCTGGTCAAGATCGACATCGACGCCAACCAGGCCCTGGTGCGCCAGCTCGCCCAGCTTGGCCTGCCGCTGCAATCCGTCCCCACCGTCGCCGCCTTCTGGCAGGGCCAGGTCGCCGACCTCTTCCAGGGCGCCCAGCCGGAATCCGAAGTGAAGCGCTTCGTCGAGACCTTGCTGAAAGCGGCCGGCGGGTCGATGCCCTCCGCCGACCTGCTGGCCGAGGCCAAGACCGCCATGGAAACCGGCGACGCCCAGGCCGCCGGCGAGCTCTACAGCGCCCTGCTGGGCGAGGAGCCCGAGAACCCGGAAGCCTGGGGCGGCCTGATCCGCGCGCTGATGGCCCTGGGGCGGGAGGACGACGCCGAACACGCGCTGACCCAGGTGCCGGAAAAGATCGCCGAACATGCCGAGATCTCCGGCGCCCGCAGCGCCCTGACGCTGGCCAAGGAAGGCCGGGCGGCGCGGGACCAGATGGCGGGGCTGGAACAGCGCCTCGCCGCGAACCCGGCCGACCACGAGGCGCGGTACGACATGGCCACCGCGCTGAACGCCATGGGCAAGCGCGAGGAAGCCGCCGAGGCGCTGCTGGAGATCATCCGCCGCCAGCGCGGCTGGAATGAGGACGCGGCCCGCCTGCAGTTGCTCAAATTCTTCGAAGCCTGGGGCTCCGACGAACCCGCCACCTCCACCGCGCGGCGTCGCCTGTCGGCGCTCCTGTTCAGTTGAATGGGACCCTTCCATCCCAAATTCGAAGACCTCCCCACCGAGTTCGCCGTCTTCCCGCTGACCGGCGCGCTGCTGCTGCCGCGCGGCAAGCTGCCGCTGAACATCTTCGAGCCGCGCTACCTGGCGATGACGCTGGACTCGCTCGCAGCCGGGCGGATGTTCGCGATGATCCAGCCCGACCCGACCGCCCCGGACGCCGAGGGCGGTCACGGGCTGTATCGCATCGGCTGCCTGGGCCGCCTGTCGTCGTTCAGCGAAACCGATGACGGCCGCCTGCTGATCACCCTGACCGGGCTGATCCGCTTCACCATCGGGGCGGAATTGGCCATGCGCAACGGCTACCGCAGGGTGCGCGCCGATTTCAGCGCGTTCACCGCCGACCTGGGGGAACCGCGGCCGGCGATGTTCGATCGCGACGCCATGCTGACCGCGCTGCGCACCTATTTCGCCCATCGCGGCGTGGAAGCGAACTGGGACGCGATCCGGCGCATGGACGACAATACGCTTGTCGTGACGCTGGCCATGGCGTGCCCGTTCGAACCGGCGGAGAAACAGGCGCTGCTGGAGGCGCACAGCGAAACCGATCGCGCGGCGACGCTGCTGGCACTGCTGCAGATGGGCGCGGCCGGCCCCGACACGCCGGCCGGCCCCGTGAGTTGACGCCATGAGCGAATCGAAATCCCCCGAAGCCCCGCCCCATCCCCCCGTCGATCCGCGGCTGCTGGAGATCCTGGTGTGCCCCGTCACCAAGGGGCCGCTGGAATATGACCGGGACGCGAACGAATTGATCAGCCGCAAGGCCGGCCTCGCCTTCCCCATCCGCGACGGCATCCCCATCATGCTGGCCGAAGAGGCTCGGCCTATCGAAACTTGATGGCGACGCCCACGGAAATTCGATTGGATCGCGCGGCGAAGGTGCTGCATGTTTCGTTCGATGACGGAACGGAATTTGCGCTGCCGGCGGAATATCTGCGCGTCGAATCACCCAGCGCCGAGGTGCAGGGGCACCATCCCGGACAGAAGCAGATCGTGGCCGGGCGGCGCCATGTCGGTATCATTGGCATCGAACCGGTCGGTCATTACGCCGTGCGGCTGATCTTCGACGACCTGCACGATACCGGTATTTACGCTTGGGACTACCTGCACGAGATGGGGCGGGACCAGGACCGCAAATGGGCCGCCTATCTCGCGGCGCTGGCCGAGCGGGGACTGTCCCGCGAGCCTGGTTGACCGATGCCGCCCCGGCAGCGGCGCCTGACCGACTCCGATCAGGCGCTGTGGGCCCATTATACGCGCCAGGTCGCGCCCCTGCCCCATCGCGCGCCCCAGCCCCATCGCACGCCCCCGCCGTCACCTCCGCCCCAGGCTGAACCACCGGCGGTCGCCCCGCCCCGGACGCCGCGCGTCGCCGCCGCAGCGCCGGGCAAGCCGCGCAAGCCCGCCGGCCCGGCCTTGTCGGTGGGAACGCAGCCGGCCGGGCTGGACAGCGGCACCTGGAACCGGTTCCGCGGCGGCAAGCTCGCCGTCGCCCGCACGCTCGACCTGCACGGCATGACCGCGCAGCGCGCCTTCCACGCCCTGATCGCCTTCCTGCGCGCCGCCCATGCCGACCAGGTGCGGGTCGTCGAGATCGTCACCGGCCGCGGCAGCGGCGAAACCGGCGGGGTGATCCGGCGGGAGCTTCCCTTCTGGCTCAATCTGCCCGAGATTCGGCCGATGATCCTGGGAGCCACCCATCCCCACGCGCTGAACCCCGGTTCGGTGCGGCTGATCCTGCGGCGCATCCGATGACCCCGTTCGGCGCCCGGCTGCGCGGCCTGCGCGCCGCCCGCGGCATCACGCTGCGGCAACTGGCGGAAACGCTGCAAGTCTCCGCCGCCTACCTGTCCGCGCTGGAACACGGCCGCCGCGGCGCGCCCAGCCAGGGCCTGGTGCACCAGGTGAACGAGTTCTTCGGCCTGATCTGGGACGAAGCCGAGGAACTGTCGCAACTCGCGCGCCTGTCCAATCCCCGCGTGACGGTCAACACGGCCGGGCTGACGCCGGAGCAGACGGCACTGGCCAACCGGCTGGCACAGGTCATCCACCGCTTGTCGCCGGAAACCGTGGCGGCGCTGCACGCCGTGCTCGACACCGCACCGCGACAGTCGAAGCCCCGGCTGCGCCGCACGGCCCATTCGACCCGCCGCTCCTCGGGGCTTCACGCAAGCCTTCCCTCGGATATCCCCGGATAGCCCTTCGGGTGCCGAACGCCGCCGATCCGATCAGGACTTCGTGCTTTGCCAGGCGACCATCTGCCAGCCGCCGGTCCGGTGTGTCCAGACATCGGTGAAGCGCACGGTGAAGGACAGCGCCTTGCCGCCGGAATTGACCTTGATCGCCGCCGATCCGGTCAGCACCACGGTGGAACCCAGGTCCTGCGCGACGACGTCGGACGGCTCGACCGAGGCATAGACGGTGGCCCCCGATTCCATCGCGCCGATCAGGCTGCTCTTGGTGTCCATGCGCGCCGAGGAATGTGTGTAGACAAGATCGTCGCCCAGCAGCTTGTTCAGCATGGCGACGTCCTTCGCGCCCATGGCCGCCATGCGCTGACGGTCCAGATCGATGACGAGGCGTGCGTTGTCGCTCATGGCCGGATGCTCCCTGTGGGTTATGGGTCCAGGTGGGTTATGCGTCCAGGCTAGCCGCAACGGCATGGCCTGTCGAACCGGCGGCGGACGTGGTTATTCTGGGACAGGCCGCAAGGATGGGGACATGATCGAGCAGTTGAAGGAAAACAACCGCGCTTGGGCGGCCCGCAAGATCGCGGCGGACGCCGATTTCTTCAAACGGCTGGTCGGTCAGCAGGCGCCCGAGTACCTGTGGATCGGCTGCGCCGATTCCCGCGTGCCGGCCAACGAGATCGTCGACCTGGACCCTGGCGAATTGTTTGTTCATCGCAACGTCGCCAACCTGGCGCCGCCGCAGGACGCCAACTACCTCTCGGTCCTGCAGTTCGCCGTCGATGTGCTGAAGGTCAAGCACGTCATCGTCGTCGGCCACTACGGCTGTGGCGGCATCGCCGCCGCTGTCGACGGCAAGCGGCGCGGCCTGGTCGATCACTGGCTGCACCCGATCCGGGAGGTCTATGCCGAAAATCGCGAGGCACTGCTTGCCATTCCCGATTGGACGGCGCGCATGAACCGGCTGTGCGAGCTGAACGTCATGCGCCAGGTCCGCAACGTCGCCTCGGACGTGTTCGTGCAGGACGCCTGGGGCCGCGGCCAGAGCCTGAGCGTGCATGGCTGGGTCTATTCGCTGGCCAATGGGCTGGTGACGGACCTGGACGTGACGATCTGCGGCGCCGACTGAGGCTGCCATCCATTTCACCGTTTTTCGCATAGATATGATGCCGATCCACCAAATTATCGCGCCGCACGCGGAGACCTATATGGGTGCCATCGAGACCGGATGAGCAGTCCGGCAAGATGATGGAGCCTCAAATGAAAAACCTGTTCTTCGCCGCCCTCGCGGCCCTGAGTTTCGCGGCCGCCGTCCTCCCCGCCGAGGCGGCCACCCCCGCCGGCCTGCACAATGCGACCGTCATGCAGCAGACCGGCGCTTACGGCGGCGACTGATCGGATCGTGGCCTGAGGTGAGCAAGGGGCCGGTGTCGCCGGCCCCTTCCGCGTCTCCGGGCCGCTGCAGCGTGGAGCCCGTCCGCCGGCTCGGTCTTATTCCATCTGCTCGATGCATGGATATGATCCGAAAGTCAGCCGTTATCTCCACCGATGCAGGTGTCCATATCAGCGTCGTCAAGACCGGCGGTCCTGCCGGACTAGATGATGGAGAGTAAAATGAGAAACCTGTTCTTCGCGGCTCTTGCAGCGCTGGGCCTCGTGGCCACTGTTCTGCCGGCCGCGGCGGCCACTTCGGGCGACTTGAGCGCCGCCACCACAATGCAGCAGACGGGCGCCTATGGCGGCGACTGAGCCGCCGGCTGCCTGAGCTGACAAGAGGGCCGGATTTTCCAATCTTTTCCGACCCTTCCGTCCAGCAATCGAAGCGCTATCCCCGCAGCGATTTCATCGCCGGACGCATAGATATCTTGTTCGTTCGCGACGTTATCCTCCCGGGTCCTACAACCATATAGACGCCGTCGACGCGGGCTTGTTCCCGCCGAGATTCATGGAGAGAAAGATGAAGAACCTGTTTTTGGCGGCCATCGCCGCCCTGGGCCTTGCTGCCGCGGTTGTCCCGGCTCATGCCAGCACACCGGGCGACCTGGGCGCCGCGACCACGATGCAGCAGACCGGCGCCTACGGCGGCGACTAAGCCGCCGCTCGGTCACATCACCAAAAAGGCCGGCTCCTGCCGGCCTTTTTTCTGTACGCGCGTTTCATGGCCTGCAGGCATCGCGTGCATACGCCGATCACGACATCATGTCCGTCGCGGCGTCGGGCGGCCGAACGGCCGGTGAAGGATTTGCCCCGCCGGCCGCAGCCCCATAAGGTCGGGGTGCAAACCAAGAACCATGACGGAGGAAACGGATGAACAGCCTCAAGGGCAAGGTCGCCCTGATCTCGGGCGCCGCGCGCGGCATCGGCGGCCAGACCGCCCGGCTCATGGCCCAGGCCGGCGCCAGCGTCGTGGTGGGCGACGTGCTGGACGATCGCGGCCATGACACCGTCGCGGCCATCACCGCCGCCGGGGGCAAGGCACAATACGTCCACCTCGACGTCAGCCGCGAGGAGGACTGGATCGCCGCCGTCAACCGCGCGACCGGGACCTTTGGAAAACTGGACATCCTGGTGAACAATGCAGGCGTGTTCGTCGGCAAGGGGATCGAAGAGGTCTCGCTGGCCGAGTGGAACCGGCTGGTGACGGTGAACATGACCGGCGTCTTCCTCGGCACCCGGTTCGCCGCCCAGGCCCTGCGGGAAGCCGGACGGTCCAGCGAGCATGGCAGCGCCATCGTCAACCTCGCGTCGATCGCCGGCCTGGTCGGGTCTCAACTCGACCCGCTGTATTCGATGACCAAGGGCGGCGTGACGCTGTTCACCAAGTCGTCGGCGCTGGAGTTCGCGCGGAAGGGCTATCGGATCCGCGTCAACTCGATCCATCCGGGCGTAATCCAGACCGACATGGGCGAGCAGACCTTCGTCGCGCGCGCGAGCCGGACCGGCAGCAACGACACCGGCCCGGCGCGGCAGGTCGCCACCGACGCGGTGCCCTGGGGCCGGCTGGGCGTCCCGCTGGATATCGCCAAGGGGATCGTGTTCCTGGCCTCGGACGACGCCGGCTACATGACGGGGTCGGGGCTGGTGGTGGATGGCGGGATGACCGCGATGTAGGCCGCTTCCGACAGGAGCGGGCAACCCAACGTGATGACCCGGTCAAGCCGGGCCATGACCGGAGGGCCGTGACGGGGCGGGTTGGCCCCTACCCCCGTTTCCACATGGGCGCCCGCGCCCTGACGGGGTCCAGCAGGGACCAATCGCCGTCTTCCAGCACGTGCCCCTGCGGGAACGGCGCGCGCGGCTCGCGGCCCAGCGAACGCACCACCCGATCGTCGCGGTAATAGGTCTGCAGCACCACGCGGGTCAGCGCTGCGACCGCCGGTCCGCCGGCGGCGCGAAGCTGCTGCGCCACCGCCTGCCGCCGCTCCGCCGGCACCGCCGCGAACGGGCCGCCCGCCAGGGCCGCCAATTGCGCCAGCGCCTGCTGGATCAACACGGCATCCCGGCCCATCGTGGCCAGCATATCCGCCTGGATCGCCGGATCGTCGGCACCCGGCACGCGATAGCGCTCGCTGGCCGGCACGATGCAGGCCGACAGCGCGGCGAGGTCGGCTTTCTGGGTCTCGGTCAGTTCGGACATCGGCGCGCCTCAATCGAACAGGGTGGCCAGGCGCTGCTTCATCTGGTCGGCGATGTAGAGCGCGAGCGCCTGGATGGTGGAGGTCGGGTTCACCCCGCCCGAGGTGACGAACAGGCTGCCGTCGATGACGAACAGGTTCTTCACGTCATGCGTCCGCCCCCATTCGTTGACCACCGACCGCTCGGGATCCAGCCCCATGCGGGCGGTGCCCAGCAGGTGCCAGCCGCCGTACAGGATGGGGTTGTTGACGCAGATGTCGCGCGCGCCGGCCTCGGCCAGGAACTCCTTCGCCCGGGCGATGCCGTGCTCCATCATGCGGCGGGAGTTTTCGCTGATGGTGTAGTCGATCTTCGGCGCGGGGATGCCGTTGCTGTCCTTCAGCACGGGATCCAGGGTGACGCGGTTATGCTCTTCCGGCAGGTCCTCGCAGATCGCGGAGAGCTGGATGCGATGGCCGTCCAGGCGGCGGAACGCCTCGTGATGGCCGGCACCCCAGGGCAGGATGCCCTTCTGCTCGCTGGTGACCGCCTCCATCACCGTGCCGGCGCCGCGGCCGAACTGGAAGGTGTAGCCGCGCACGAAGCCGCGCGACGGGTCGGTCTCGTAGAACTCCTTGCTCCACAGGCAGGTCGGCGGGGCACGGTTGCTGTCGGTTTCCTGTTCAACGAAACCATAGACCTGGGCATAGGGGTGGAACATCAGGTTCTTGCCGACCAGGCCGCTGGAATTGGCGATCCCGTTGGGGAAGCGCCCGGACTTGGAGTTCAACAGCAGGCGCGGCGTACCGATCCCGTTGCAGGCGACGACGACGACATGCGCGGGCTGGAACTGTTCGACGCCGTCCTGGTCGTAATAGACGACGCCCGAGGCCATGCCGTGCTCGTCCGTCGTGATCTCCCGCACCCGGCAGTGCGTGCGCAGCTCCACGCCGGCGCGGATCGCGGCGGGCCAATAGGTGATGTCGGTGCTGGCTTTCGCCCCCTGCGCGCAGGCCGGCGTGCAGTGACCAAGGTTGATGCAGCGCGCCCGGCCTTCGTAATCCATCGTGGCGACGGTGGTGTCGGACGGCCACCAGTGCCAGCCCAGCCGGTTCAGCGCCTTGCCCATGATCGCGCCCGACTTGCCCATGGGCAGCGGCGGCATCGGCGGGTGGCGCTGCGGCACCGCCGGATCGCCGGCAAGGCCGGAGACGCCCATCATGCGATCGTTCTCCTCGAAGAACGGCACCAGCGTGTCGTAGTCGATCGGCCAGTCGTCGGCGACGCCGTCCAGCGTCTTCACGCGGAAATCCGACGGATGCATCCGCGGGAAATGCGCGGTGTACATGATCGTGCTGCCGCCGACGCCGTTGAAGTTCACGACCTTGATCGGCGAGTTGTCCTCGTTGATCGGGTAGTCTTCTGCGCGGCCGCGGATATTGGGGCTGGGGGAATAGTCGGTCCAGAACCGAGCCTCCCAGTCGCGGCCGGTGCTGGGGTAGCGGGCGGGGCTCATCCAGTCGCCTTGTTCCAGGCAGAGGATGTGCATCTTGGTCTCGGCCAGGCTGTACGCCATGGCCGCGCCGGAAGCCCCGGCGCCGATGATCAGGACATCGACGGGATCATGCATGGGACGGTTTCCTCTCTCCGGGGGAGAATGAGGGGAGTCGGGTCGCGCTGGCAATGGGATGGCGGAATGGGCCTAGGCGTGTTCAGGCAGCGTCAGCTCGAAACGTAGACTTGGGTAGAGGCATCTTCCCGGCTTTGGCGATGTGCTTCCGCAGGAAGTCGACGGCGCGTTTGTCCCGCGCCTTGCATAGTTGCAGCAGTTCGCGATGCTCCTGTTCCGCATCGGCGATGCCTCCGGTCATCAGCAGTTGGAGTCGGATAAATCGATCGGTCTTAACATTCACCTGTTCGATCACGGCGAGAGTCTCCGGACGATTGGCGGGCGTATAGAGACTCTTGTGGAACTGCCAGTTCAGGCCACCCCAGGCCGAAATATCGCGCCGGTGGTATGCCTCCTCCAGACTGACCAGGATGGCGGCCGCGACTGCCGCGTCAGCGTCGGTGAACCGGGGGAGCGCGTGCTTAAGGATATCGCATTCCAGCAATACGCGAAGGTCAAACAGCTCAGCCACTGTCTCCTGCGGCATGGCAGTGACCACTGCGCCTTTGTGGGTCTTCATCACAATCAGGCCGAGCGCCTCAAGCTGCCGTAGGGCCTCACGCACCGGCATACGGCTGACCTCATATTCGTCAGCGATCGCCTCCTGGATAAGTTGATCCCCTTCCCGAAACTCACCGTTGAGGATCCGTTCCCGCAGAGACTCCGCGAGCGTCTCTGGGAGACTCTGGCGCTTTATCCGGTGCACGCCCGCGGCGGTGCGGCCTTTGGTCATCTCGGTTCCTCACGCTCTAGCTGGGCGGTTCCGCCAAGCTCGGGGTCGCGCCTGTCCCTTCGAGACAGGGCTTGCCGCTTGTATCCAATTGGCGGCTCGCATGGAACTGACGGAGCCTGTGACACGGCTACGGAAGCCAGGAATGCCTGATTTGGCCGGCCTGGACCACAAGCTTCAAATTCCGGGACGGGGCCGCGAGCAGGGCCACATCCTCTAACGGATTTCCTTCAACGGCGATCAGGTCCGCCAGGAATCCTTCCCGAACCAGGCCGAGTTTGTCCTCCATCCGGATCAGCTTCGCTGCCACCGTCGTGGCACTGCTCAACACGTCCCGCGAATCAAGCACTTGGGCGCGGATGGCGAACTCCTCACACTGCCGTTCGTGCGCCTCGCCCAGCAGGTCGGTGCCATAGGCCATCGCCACGCCGGCCTTCCGCAATATTTCCAGGCTTGCCAGACCACTATTCCGGACGTCTCCGATTTTGGCCATGCTCTCCGGCAGGAGGCCAAGCCGCTCCCCATCCTGTGCCAGCGCCTCGAAGATCACGAGGGTCGGCACTGCCACGCACCCTTTTGCCGCCGCCGCCACAGCCGCTTCCGCGTCGATGACGTTGCAGTGTTCGAGCGAGTGTACTCCGCATTGAACGGCGCGCTGGATTGCGGGTGCCGTGTAAAGATGGGCCGCGACGTAGGTCTGAGCGTCCGCCGCCTCCTGCACGGCCGCGGTCATTTCGTCGACGGAGTAGCCGATCCAGGCGACGGGGTCCGTCGGGCTGCCTACCCCTCCGTTCGCCATGATCTTGATGAAACGGGCGCCCTGCCGCAGTTCCTGCCGAGCCGCTCGGCGTACTTCATCCACCCCGTCCGCGATGCGGCCCAGGGCGCCAAACCTGTTCTGCCATCGATACGGGTCGTGCGTGTCGGCACGTGCGCGGAAATCCGTGTGACCGCCCGTCTTCGAAAGGGCCTTTCCGCACACGACCAGACGCGGTCCCTCGGCCAGCCCTTGCTCGACGCCTTCGGCCAGGGCGTAGGGAGCACCGCCCACATCGCGAACCGTCGTGAAGCCGCGTGCCAGCATGCCCCGCATGATCGGCAGGCTTCGCAGCATCGCCGTTGCATCCGGCAATTGTGCGTTCGCGGACAAATTCATCATGCTGGCGACGACATGGACATGACAATCGATCAGTCCCGGCATGAGGGTCCGGCCGCCCAGATCAACCACGTTGCGGTCCTCGGCCGGTGCTCTCCTCGCATCGAGGTCCCGGATTACCCCATTTTCAATAAGGACGTTCCCGTAACGCGGCTCCGCCATGGTCGCATCGACCAAGAGCGCGTTGGTCAGGAGAAGCTGCATGGTCAAACATCCTGTGCTGAGCGGTTAGGTACGTAATGCGGGCAGGGCCAACTGCGCGAAGACCCGCGCTGTCGGTATATCCTGCTCATCATACCACGCGGCTCGATGAAGCAGGTTAAGAGAACCCAGGACCGCTCCGGCCCAGAGCACCGGCATATTCAGCACGCTTTCGCAGCCGATGGCCCAGAGCTGTTCGTGGTCGAAAAACACCTCTTCGAGATCCTGCCTGGATCGTCCGATATAGGGACGTCCCCCGATCAAAACCTGACGCATCCAGGGGCTATCGGTAATGGGCTTGCTGCCTCCGACCGGATTGATATCGGGACGCGTGCTGAAAATCCGCCGCATCTGTCCGGCCGCGTTATCGAAGACAAGAACGGTGAACAGGATATGCCCGAGCGCGTGCTGAAGGCCGACGCTCAGGGCGGCAAGAAGTTCGGCCGGCTGCTCACGCCGTGCATGAACCTCCGCAACCTGCTCGATCCAGGGGCGAGGGTCGGGCCCCAGGCGGATCATGTCAGGCGGATCAATCATCGTTCGGTCTCGGTGTCCGTGGATATGAACCAGGAGAGAACCCCTGTTGCCGATGGCGGGGAGACAAACCGCAAGGGCCTCCTCCCTGCAAGTTGACGTTACGCCGCCAGTTCCTCCGCCGCGATCGCCTCTAGCGACTTGCCCTTCGTTGGCACGCCCAGCAGCACGACAGAGAGAGCGCCGAAAGCCAGCACCGCGGTGGTCATTCCGAATACGCCGACAAACCCGCCGATCGGGAAGATGTATCCAACAAGGACGGGCGATGCGATGGCGCCGAGCCGGCCTATGGCTGACGCGGTTCCCATGCCCGTCGCACGCACATAGGTCGGAAAGACCTCTGGCGTGTAGGCGTATTCACTCGCATTGACGCCGTTCATGAAGAACGAAAGAGCTATACTGCCGATCAACATCTGCATGTTGGTTTCGGTAAAGGCCAGCCCGATGGCCGAAAGCGCGGCGCACGTCATGTAGACGACGATACTGGCCCGGCGATCCCATACCTCGCAGACATAGGCGGCGGAGAAATATCCGGGGATTTGGGCTAGATAAATGAGAATGGAATAGGAGAAGCTTTGAGTAATCGTCATGCCGCGCTGGACTAGCAATCCGGGAATCCAGGTGAAGAACGCATAGGAAGAGAAGGTGACCGACAGCCAGAGACACCAGGACATGATCGTCACCCGGCGCAGGCGGCGCGACAGAAGTGCCTTCAGCCCGCCAAACATGGACGGCTGTTGCCGCGGCGATGGTGGATCATCCGTTGCGTCCGCCGCTACCGGATCAAGCTTGTAGCCATATCGCTCGACAGCCGATTCGATTCTTCCGACAACAGCATTCGCCTCGGCGATCCGCCCGCGGCTTTCAAGCCAACGAGGGCTTTCCATGAGCGCCCGCCGCCACCAGAGAAGGACGATAACCGGGCAAGCCAGGACAATAAGGGTGATCCGCCAGCCGTTGGTAAATGTCGGTATCAGGAAGTATCCGAGCAGCGCGGCAGCGACGAAGCCGAACGAGAAGAAACCCGCCAAGGCACCGGTGAAGGCACCTCGATACCTGGTCGACACGAACTCCACCAGGAAGGGGGCGACAATCGCGCCTTCGGCCCCCATACCCACGCCGCCGATGATGCGAAGCAGCAGGAAGGTTTCCCAGTCGTTGATAAAGGCGCTTGCCAGCGAGGCGGCACAGAAGAGAACGAGCGCGCCCATCATGACCAGACGACGTCCGTAACGGTCGCCAAGCATGCCGGCAAACAAGGCGCCGACCAGGAAGCCGACATAGGTGCTGCTGCCCAGGACTCCGGTCTGCACGCTTGTCAGATGCCACTCCGTGCGAAGGATGGGCATCAGGAACGCGATGATTGCCGCATCGACCGCCTCGAACGCATATCCCAACCCCCCGATGACGAGAAGGTTCAAATGAAAGCGACTGAATGGCAGTCGCTCAAGTCGGGCAGCAATCGTCGACATTTTTACCTCCGCCTGGAATTTTACTTCAGTCGCTACAATGCAAGCCCGTGGGTGGGCGGCATGCGGGTCCGGAAAGGGTCACGTCAGTTGGAATCCGTGGACCAGCGGATCCCGGCTATCGACATAGATCGTGTTATGCCCGGTGACCCGCGCCCATCCCGCGACACTCGGCAGGATGGCGGGATAGGGGCCCACTTGCGCAGGAGATTCGACCCGACAGTCGAACAATGTCCCGATGATGCTTTCGTGGACGAATTCCTGGCCGATCGCCAATCTGCCCCGTGCGACGAGTTGCGCCATCCTGGCCGAGGACCCTGTACCGCAAGGCGAACGATCGATCGCCTTGTCCCCGTAGAAAACGGCATTGCGCGCGCTCGCCCGCGGGTTCCGTGGCAGGTCGCACCACATCACATGACTGACGTCCCGGATGCGGTCATCGAGTGGGTGGACGGGAGCGAGCTTCGCCTGCGCGGCTTGGCGGATCGCCGGGCTAAGCCGAACGATGTCGGCAGCGGACAGCGCGTCGAGGCCACGCCAGCAGTCCTGCGGCTCGATGATGGCGTAGTAGTTGCCACCGTAAGCAAGATCGATTTTCAACGCCCCTAAACCAGGGATGTCGAGGACAACATCCTTGTCGTGAAGATAGCTGGCGACGTTGAACAGCCGTACCTGTTCGACGTAGCGGCCTTCCTGGACATATTCGACGACGACGCGTCCGGCCGGCGCCTCTATCGCCAGACGTCCGGGTTGGCGCGGAACCACCAGCCCTTCCTCGATGGCCGCTGTCACTGTGCCGATGGTGCCGTGACCGCACATCGGAAGGCAGCCACTGACCTCGATATAGAGCACGCCGACATCGCAATCATCGCGAGCGGGCGGATAGAGAATCGAGCCCGACATCACATCGTGGCCGCGCGGTTCGAACATCAGCGCTCGGCGTACCCAGTCGTGATCCCGGACGAATATCGCGCGCTTTTCGCCCATCGGCACATTGGGAAGGATCGGAGCGCCACCCGCGACGACCCTGACGGGGTTGCCGCATGTATGGGCATCTATGCAGAAGAATGTATGACGACTCATGCGTGCCTCGGCGTGTTCTTCTGGAAACGGGCAATTGAATATGGCGTGAGATCAGTCGACGGCGATCGCCCTGCGAGAAGATCAGCGACGATACGGCCCGTTGTCGCAGCGAGGGTGAGGCCAAGATGGCCGTGCCCGAATGCGTAAAGCACCTCGGGATGGCGCGCGGAACGACCGATGACCGGAAGACTGTCCGATGTCGCCGGACGGTGGCCTGCCCACCGAACGCCGCCCTGGGCATTCAGCCCAGGCAGATACATCGCAGCCAACCGCACCAGCGCGTCCGATCGCTTGTAGTTTGCCGTTGCGTCAAGACCGCCGAACTCTGCCGCCCCGCCGATGCGCAGACCCGGGGCCAAAGGCGTTGCGACGAACTTGCGTTCGGCGAAGATCACTTCCCGGCTGAGGTTCACCCCGGAATCCGGGAGGGTCGTGTTGTATCCTCGTTCGCTCTCCAGTTGGACGCGATCGCCAAGTTGCCTGACGAGAGAGCCTGACCAGGCGCCGGCGGCGACGACCGCGTTCGCGCAGCGGAACGTTTCATTCCCTTCCAGCCTCAAATCGACTGAACCGCTCACCTGAGGCTCGATATCGACGACCCGGCCGGTGCGAACGGTCACGCCATTGGCCAGCAACCACTGCCGCAGTCCTTCAGCCAGCCTTCGAGGGTCGCTGACATGGGACCACTGCGGGGTGAAGACGCCACAAGCGACGGCCGGACCAAGGGCTGGTTCGAGCGCCCGTACTTCCGCGCCATTCAGATAATCGGCCTGAATCCCGTGGGAACGCTTGAGCGACCATTCGGCACGATCACGCCGATAGGCTTCTTCGCTCTCGTAGACAGTCAGGGCTCCGCGTCTATGCAGTTCGCCCGCAAGTCCCGTTGCCGCCAACATGGGAAGAAGGTCGTCATAAACACGCCTGTTCAGCACGGCCAACGCTGTCGTGATACGCGCGACCTCCGTTGTGGTCCCGGCCTTGAGAAACGCATGAAGCCAGGGGATCAACCGAGGCGCATAAGCGGGACGGACGGCCAGGGGGCCGAGTGGGTCGAAAAGCCAACCCGGTATTTTCCAGATCAGACCTGGCACCGACGCTGGAACGACCTCGGTGACAGCGATTCCTCCGGCGTTTCCATATGACGTCTTGTCGCCTTCGGGGCTCGGATCGATCACCGTGACGCGTTGGCCGTCAATGTGCAGGTGATAGGCCGTCGCAAGCCCGACGATGCCAGCGCCGATAACTGCGATTGCCCCCTGCCCCAAAACACCCCCCAACCCTGCGTGACACGAACGATGGGGCCCGATTTTCGTCGGGCCACCGCAGCCTAAGCGGCTGCCCTTTTTTGCCTGTTGGCGAGCAATTCGATCGTTCGATTGATGACACCGACCACACTGTCACGCTCGGCGCCAGTCAGCGGCAGGCGCGGCGCACGCACCCATTCCGGCGCACCATAGACGAGATGCTCGGCCATCTTGATGTACTGAACGAGTTTCACATGCGTATCGAGATGATAGGCCGGCGTCAGGATCCGATAGAGGATGCGCGCTTCGTCATATCGCCCAGCCTTGCACAGCTCATAAAGCTCAACGGCTTCGGCTGGCCATGCGTTCGTCATGCCGGACACCCATCCGGAAACACCCAGCGCCATGCTTTCAAGAAGCAGGTCATCGATGCCGCAGAATACCAGGAAGCGATCGCCACACGCATTATAGATGTCGGTGACACGGCGAATGTCGCCGGTCTCTTCCTTGACGCAAACGATTTCCGGCGTAGCCGCCAGATCGTTGAGGATATCGGGCGTCACGTCGACCCCGTAGGCGATGGGATTGTTGTAGATCATGATCGGCAGTTGCGCCGCCGCAGCAATGGCTTTGAACCATTCCGCCGTCTCGCGTGGGTCGGTTTTGTACCCGCCAAGACTCGGGAACGCCATCAGCCCTTCGGCCCCAAAAGAGCGATAGGCCTTGGCGGATTGCCGAGCGTGTTCGGTCGAGACCTCGGCGAGACCCGAAAGCAGCGGCACGCGGCCTCGGACGACGTCCACGCCCGCGCGGATAACGGTTTCGCGCTCGGCCATCGTCAGCGAAGCGTTCTCGCCCAACATGGGGAGAACGATCACGCCAGACACGCCGTTCGTGACGAGCCGGTCGATGCTGGACTGGAGAGCGCCGACATCGATGGTGCCGTCTTGCTTCATCTTGGTCGTCACCGCGGGGAAAATTCCCGACCAGCCTGTCATGGTGCGCTCCTCATTGCTGCCGGCATGAGGCTATAAACGGACTGTCGATTGGATACAATCTTCATTCTACAAAATGACTATCGCGCCGAGACACGACCTCGGCCGCCAGACGGCGCCGCCTCACGGCCTGCGCACCACGCGCGGCGTCCCGCCCGTCGACCGGCCCGCCGAGATCATGCGACCAGCAACCCGAACCGATGCAGCGCCGCTTCAAGACCGTCCGGATCGGTGAAATGGTGGGCATGCAGCCCTGCCGCGACCGCGCCGGCCGCGTTCGCCGCACTGTCGTCGACGAACAGCGCGGCCTCCGGCGCGACACCCAGGTGGCGCAGGCAGCGGCGATATACCGCCGGTTCCGGCTTCCGGGCGCCGAACGCGGCCGACACGCAGGCGCGGTCGCCCACGAGCGCCGCCACCTCGGGATACAGCGTCGCGAAATGCCGCTGGATCAACAGGTTGTTGTTCGTCAGCACGCCGCATTCGACACCCGCCCGCAGGCGCGGCAGCAAGGCCAGGCTGGCGGTGATCGGCGAGACGGCGGCCTGGTTGGCGGCCAGCCATGCGTCCTCGGACAGGTCGCAGCCAAGGCGGGCGCCGAACCCGCGCAGATAGGCCTCGGCGTCAAGTCCGCCGGCGTCGCCCAGGTCCTCGAAGCCCGACGTCCAGATCGCGGCCTCGACGGCCTCCGCCGTCCGGTTCGCCAGCGCCGCAAGCCGAGCGATCCGCGCCGCCCGGTCGTAGCGGTAGAGCACGCCGTTGAGGTCGAAGAGAACCAGCGCGATCCCACGCATGACGCCTCCTGGCCTTGCCACGCTTCCCTGGCCTGGGAAGCCTAGCAAGGCCCATGCCGCCATGTGGCCTCCTCAGGATCGGGGCAGCCCGCCAGCCTCCGGCGACGACACGGACGAACCGAACGGCAGGAAGTGCTTCGTGTTGCGCGTGACGATGTGCAGGTCATGGGCCTTCGCGATGCCGGCGATGATCGCGTCCGCCATGCCCGGATCGTGCCCCGCGGCGATGGCCTTCGCCTCCAACCGTCCGGCCAGCGCGGCCGTGGCGATGTCGACGCCAATGATCCTGTCACCATAGGTGGAAACAAGACCGGCGAGCCACATCGTCAATCCGGCTGCCTTCGCCGTCGCTCCCTTATGGTCGAGCAGGGCGATCCCCTTCTCGATTTCATGGATCGAGACGATCGACAGGAACAGTCGGCCTTCTCGGTCGACGGCTTCGAGCCAGTCGAGGAACCCGGCCGATACCTCGGGCCTTGAAGGCGAAAGCATCGAAATGACATCGGTATCGAGCAGAAAACCGTTCAAAGCTCGACATCTCGGGAGGGGGAGTGGTTGCGCTCGAACACCCCGTCGGGAAACGTCCTCAGATAAGCCGCGAGGCCGGTGCGCCGGCGCTCGATCGCCCTGCGGCCGATCTCGGCCATTTCGACGGAAACCAGCGCCGCCACGGGCTTCCCATGCCGGGTGATCGTCACGACCTCGCCCTTGATGGCTTCATCGACCAGGCTCGAGAAGCCGGCCTTGGCATCTTTCAGACTGATGGTCCGCATCGGACAGTCCGCCACAAAGTGGTCATATGTGACCATAATTAGGCTCGTCCGGCAACGAATTCAACGCGGCCTTACCCCACCAGCACCCGGAACAGCCGGTCATACCCGTCCGCGCACGCCCGATAGCTGAACATCCGCGCCCGCTCCCGCAGCAGCGCGGGCGGGAACCGGTGCCCCGCGGTCAGGATCTCCGTCATCGCAGCCGCCAGCGCCGCGTCGTCCTGCGGCGGGACCATCAGGCCATAGCGGCCGTGCTCCAGGATGTCCGACGGACCGTGCGGGCAATCGGTGGCGACGACCGGGGTGCCGCAGCCCAGCGCCTCGACGATCACGTTCCCGAACCCTTCGGAGCGGGACGACAGCACGAACGCGTCCGCCTGGCGCATCAGCGGCAGCGGGTTCTTCACGAAACCGGCGAAGCAGACATGCGCCGCGATGCCCAGGCTCTCCGCCAGCGCCTGCAGTTCCGCCTGCAGCGGGCCGACGCCCAGGATCACCAGCCGCCCGTCCCGGACCTTCAGGTACCGCGCGAAGGCGCGCAGCAGGTTGCGGTGGTCCTTCATCTCCACCAGCCGCCCGGCGGTCAGGAACACCGGACGGTCGCGCTGGCGGAACCAGGCGAGCGCGGCGGCGGCCTCGGGCGCCGAGGTCTCGATCGGCGCATCGGCCCGGTCGGCGAAGTCCTCGCCGATGACGGCGTTGAAGATCGTGCTGACCCTGTCCTGGGGCAGTCCGCCATGGTTCACCAGTTCGTCCGCGATGCCGTTGGAGACCGCGATGGCATGATCGATCCATGACGCCAGCCTGCGATACGCGAACGGCACGACGCGATGCTTCCAGTTCACCGTGGCATGGAAGCCGGGCGTCAGCGGATTGTGCTGGCAGATGATCAGCCGCGTCGCCGTGCCGCTGACGGCCTTGGCGAGTGTCGCCGCGATGTTGCAGTGATCGACGTTGGCCATCAGCACGTCCGGCCGTTCGGTCCGCAGGTATCGCCGCAGGTCCAGCACGTCGCGCAGGGTCCGATTGCCGCCCAGCACGACGACCGGCAGGCTGTCCGGGACCAGCGACACCAGTTCGCCGCGATATTGGTGCACCACCAGGGTCACCAGGACGCCGCGCGCGCGCAGTTCCCGCGCCAGCACCAGCGTCTGTCGTTCGACGCCGCCCGGCGACAGGTCGTGGATATAGATCGCGGCGCTGAGTTCGGCTGGTGGTTCCGGAGGCTTGCACGCCCCCTGCGCTTCCAGGACGGCGGTCTGGTTTCCCGGCATGAATGCTCCGTCTGCAATAGCGTGCTCGAAATTCCCCGGACCGGCCGGTAATGGCCGCAAGCTCGGCGTTTCCGCCGGTCTCCGTCTCTCCCCGATGGCCGAGCGCCCATGATCGTCACATCAGGGATGTGACGGCGCCGATTGCCGGGGATAAGTGGAATAGAGGCGTGCGGGTTGCCTGGGACGGAGGATCACAATCGCGTTTTGCCGGAACCGGCGCGCGAGCACGGCCGCCGGTTCGGGCGCGATCAGGGCCAGCAGGTGGTCCTCCGACCAGCGGCGCCACCGGCCGCTGGCGGGCAGCGTCGTGCGGCGGTGGAGCGCCTGGGCCAGCGCTTGCTGCATCCGCGCGTTCCATCCCGACGGCATCCGGCGGGAGAACGGGTTCCAGGCGGTGATCAGCACCCCCGTCCGCTGGCGGTGGCGATCCAGCAGGCGATCGACCATGGGCTCGCGGCAGCCGATGCGCACCACGGCACCCGGGACATGATAGGCGGTGCTCCGATAGGCGCGCAGAAGTCGGACCGGCAGCACGCGCACCTCATCCATCCCGCGCGGTGGCGAACTCCACGTCCCGGTGGACATGCACCGACATCAGGATCCCGAACCCGACCATCACCGTCAGCATGGCCGACCCGCCGTGCGAGACCAGCGGCAGCGGCACCCCGCCCACCGGGATCGCACCCATCACCATCGCCATGTTGACGAACACGTACAGGAAGAAGTTGAACGAGATCCCCAACGCGACCAGCCGGCCGAACTGGTGGCGGCAGCGCAGGGCGATCAGCATCCCGCCGATGATGATCAGCCCCAGCAGGCAGATCACCGCGAGCGTGCCGACGAAGCCGAATTCCTCGCCGATGATCGACACGATGAAGTCGGTCTGCTTTTCCGGCAGGAAATCCAGGTGCCCCTGCGTCCCGTGCAGGAACCCCTTGCCCCACATGCCGCCCGATCCCAGCGCGATCTTCGACTGGATGATGTTGTAGCCGGCGCCCAGCGGGTCGCTCTCGGGATGCAGGAACGTGTCGATCCGCGCACGCTGGTAGTCGTGCAGGTGGCTGTAGGCGAGCTTGGCGACGAGCGGGATGGGCAGCAGCACCAGGGCGAACTTCCACCACCGCACTCCGGCGGCGAAGAAGATCGCGCCGCCCAGGATCAGGGTGATCGTCGCCGTGCCCAGGTTCGGCTCCTTCAGGATCAGCCCCACGGGGATCAGGACCGCGATCAGCGGCGGGATCAGGAACAGCGGGTTGCCCATCCGCTCCCACGACGCCTTGTGGAACCACGACGCCAGGGCCAGGACCAGGGCGAGCTTCATCATCTCCGACGGTTGGAGCTGCAGCCCGCCAAGCTCCAGCCAGCGCTGCGCGCCCTTCCCGACATGGCCCATGCGCAGCACGAGCACCAGCAGCACGACGCCGCCCAGCCAGGCCGGCCAGGCCAGGCGGGCGATGAAGCGGATATCCACCAGGGCGATCGTCAGCGCGATCACCAGGCCGAAGGCGAAGCGCAGCGCGTGGCGGGTGGCGTAAGGCTCCGGCGAGCCGCCGCCGGCGCTGTACAGGGCCGTGTATCCGACAGCGGCCAGGGCGCACAGCAGCAGCACGTACAGCCAGTTGACGTGCAGGACCTTCGCCATGATGTCGAAGGACGGCTCCCGCCAGAGACGACGGTCCGTCATGACTTCATCACCTCGGCGACCTGCCGCGCCGGCGGCCGTTCGTTGTGGTTGCTGGGGTCGCGGCGCAGCGTCTCGGTCATGATCGCCTTGGCGACCGGTGCGGCGGCCTCGGCGCCCGCGTTGCCGTGCTCGATCACCACCGACAGCGCATAGCGGGGCGCATCATACGGCGCATAGGCGACGAACAGCGCGTGCGGGCGGTATTCCCAGGGCAGCTTCTCGCTGTCGAAATGCCCGCTCTCGCGCAATTCGCGGGAGACGCGGCGGACCTGCGCCGATCCGGTCTTGCCGGCAAGCTGGACGGACGGATCGGCCAGCCTCGCCTGCGGCGCCGTGCCGCCCGGCTCGTTCACCACCGCCCACATGCCGTCGCGGACGTCGTGCAGCAGTTTCTCCGGCAGGCCCAGGGCCGGCCAGTCATCCGCCTGGCTGCCCGGCTGAAGCACGCCCGCCAGCGTGCGGGTCAGGTGTGGCTGCACCACCTTCCCGGTGGCGATGCGGGAGACATAGGTCGCGAGCTGCAGCGGCGTCACCTGGATATAGCCCTGGCCGATGCCGCTGACGATCGTATCGCCGAGGTTCCAGGGATGGCCCTGCGCGATCCGCCACTCCCGCGTCGGGATCAGCCCGGTGCGCTGGCCCGGCAGGTCCAGGTCCAGCTCCGTCCCCAGGCCGAAGCGGTGCGACATGGCGGCGATGCGGTCGATGCCGGTGCGGCGCGCGACCTCGTAGAAATAGACGTCGCAACTGTTCTTCAGGCCGCCGTGCAGGTCCAGCATGCCGTGCCCGCCCCGGCGCCAGCAGTGGAAGCGGGCCGTGCCCACGTCGAGGTAGCCGGGGCAGTTGAACCGGTCGTACGCGGTGATCGCCTTCGATTCCAGCCCCGCCAGCGCCACCGCCATCTTGAAGGTCGAACCGGGCGCATACAGGCCCGAGGTCGCCTTGTTGATCAGCGGCGTGCGCTTGTCCTGCGTCCACTCCTTCCACTGCGCCTGGGAGACGCCGGAGTTGAACAGCGACGGGTCGAAGGACGGGTTGGTCGCCATCGCCAGCACTTCGCCGTTGCGGCAATCCATCACCACGGCGCTGGCGCTTTCGTCGCCCAGCGCGTTCAGGGCGAATTCCTGCAGGCCCTCGTCGATCGTCAGCCCGACATCCTCGCCGGGGATGCCTTCCTCCCGATCCAGTTCGCGGATCACCCGCCCGACCGCGTTCACCTCCATCTGCACCGCGCCCGCTCGGCCGCGCAGGGCGATGTCGTGGTATTTCTCCATCCCGGCGCGGCCGATGCGCAGGCCGGGCAGCGCCAGCAGCGGGTCCTCGGCGACGTCGTCCTCGTTGGGCGGGGCGACGTAGCCCACGACATGCGCCAGCTTCTCCCCGAAGGGATAGTGGCGGGTGGTGCCTGAATCGACGATCACCCCCGGCAGGTCGGGGGCGTTGACCTCGATCATCGCCATCTCGTCCCAGGTCAGGAACTCCCGCAGCAGGACGGGGATGAACTTGCGGTGGCGGCGCAGCTCGCGCTCGATCCGCCCGCGCTCCCAGTCCGACAGCGGCAGCAGGGCGGAGAACGCATCCAGCGTCGCCGAGACGTTGTTCGTCTGCTCCGCCACCAGTTCGGCGCGCCAGTTGGTGATGTTGCCGGCGACGATCACGCCGAACCGGTCCAGGATGCGCCCCCGCGGCGGGGCGATCATGCGGGCGCTGATCCGGTTGTCGTTCGCCATGGTGGTGTAGCGGGCGCCCTCGGTCACCTGCACCTGGTACAAGCGCGCGCCGAGACCGCCCAGCACCGCGACCTGGCCGCCCATCAGCAGCAGCGCCCTGCGGGTGAAGACCCCGGTGCGTTCGCCCTCGCGCTTCATGGCAGCTCCATCATGGCGGGTTCCATGCGGTCAGACCCTGTCCGGATCGGCGATCGAGCGATGCGCCGCGGAGAACGGGATGGCGATGACGGGATAGATGGCGATGGCGAGGACGGCCTGGAACAGCGCCCCGTCCGGCGGGAAGTACCGGAAGCTGAGCAGCATGACCAGCAGCCAGATCAGCATCGAGGCGACGAAGGCCACAAGGCTGTAGATGCTCCAGATCAGCGCGAAGCCGTGCCGGGCCAGGAACCGCCGGAGCGAGACGGCGACGCCATGGACCGCCAGCAGGGTGAAGGCGCAGATGCCCAGCGGCACGTAGCCCATCAGGTCGGCCAGCAGCCCGATCAGGAACACCACCGGCGGCGGCATCGTGTCCGGGCGCGCCAGCGACCAGAACCAGACCGCGCCCAGGGTGACGGCGGGCAGCAGCTCCGCCTGGCCGCGGATGCCGAACGGCACCTGGGTCAGCAGCATCAGCAGGAGGACGGCGCAGCCTGGGAAACAGGACCGCGCGATGATATCGAGGCGCCGTCCCAGGCTGGGACGCGGACGGATACCGGGGCGGCGGTCGATATGGGCCATCAGCGGGTGGTCCCTTGTCCCATCCCCTAATGCCTTCCCGGCGTCGGTTTCGACTGGGCCTGTTCCTGGGCCTGGCCTTGCGGCCCAGGCGCGGTCACGCCGTTCAGGCCGTAGTCGAAGATCCGCACGATCTCCAGCTTTTGCAGCCGCGCCGCCGGCTCCACGTCCGGGGTGCCGTTGCTGTTGAAGTGTACCGTGCCCACCGGCAGGTTGGCGGGAAACGCGTTGGCCTCGGCGCTGGTGACGACGCGTTCGCCTTCCTGGGGCATCGTCCCCTCGGGCCAGTACATCAGCCGCGGCCGCGGACCGTTGGTGCCGACCAGGATGGCGTGGGCGCGCGACGTCTCCAGGATCACCGGGATGCGGCTGTTCATGTCGGTGATCAGCAGCACGCGGGCCGTGCGCTCCCCGACCTCGGTGACGCGGCCGACCAGGCCCCGCTCGTCCAGCGCGATCTCGCCCTTCTTGATGCCGTGGTTCGGCCCGACCGACAGCAGCACCGCCTTGGCGTACACGCCGCCGGCGTCGGCGACGACACGCGCGGTGACGAAGGACGCGGCGGGATCGGGGATCCAGTGCAGCGCGGCCTTCAGGCGCCGGTTCTCGGCGTCGAGCGCCAGCGCGATCGACTGCCAGCGGCGAAGCTGTTCGTTTTCCCTGCGCAGGCGGAGGTTCTCGTCCCGCATGTCCCAGAGCGTGGCGCCGTCGGTGATCGCCTCGCGGAGGTCCTGCAGCGGGCCGGCCAGGACCGCGTAGATCGGCGCCAGCCCGTCCGCCAGCGCCATGCGCGCCCGTTCCGCCAGCAGGGTGTCGGCCTTGCCCAGCAGCATCACGCCGAACGACACGACGACCAGCACCGGCAGGGTCAGCTTCGCGAGGGCCTGCCTGGCCTGGATCGACAGGCGGATCATCCGAACCTCCTGAGTCGGCGCATGATCATGGATTGGTCCGGTCCAAGGGTCGAACCCGCCCCTCGGGCGTCAGGCCGGTCCGGTTCGCCGCCTCATGTCCTTGCTAATACATACTGGTGAGCACGTTGCTCAAACGCTTTCTCTCCTCCAGCGCCCGGCCTGTGCCCAGCGCGACACACTGCAGGGGATTTTCGGCGATCACCACCGCAAGGCCGGTGGCATCGCGCAGCACCTCGTCCAGCCGGTACAGCAGCGCGCCGCCGCCGGTCAGCACGATCCCCTTGTCGACGATGTCCGCCGCCAGTTCGGGCGGCGTGTTCTCCAGCGCGACCTTCACCGCCTCCACGATCGCCGAGACCGGTTCGGCCAGGCTTTCGGCGATCTGGCGCTGGCTGACCAGCACCTCCCGCGGCACGCCGTTCATCAGGTCGCGGCCGCGCACCTCCCGGTACGTGCCGTCGTCGACATGGTCGAAGGCGCCGGCCGCCCCGATCTCCATCTTGATCCGTTCGGCCGAGGACTCGCCGATCAGCAGGTTATGGTTGCGCCGGATATAGCTGATGATCGCCTCGTCCATCTTGTCGCCGCCCTGGCGGGCGCTGCGGGCGTAGACGATGCCGCCGAGCGAGATCACGGCGACCTCGGTGGTGCCGCCGCCGATGTCGACGACCATGCTGCCCGTGGGTTCCGTGACCGGCAGGCCGGCGCCGATCGCGGCGGCCATCGGCTCCTCGATCAACTGCACGCGGCGGGCGCCGGCGCTTTCGGCGCTCTCCTGGATCGCACGCCGTTCGACGGCGGTGGAGCCGGAGGGGACACAGACGATGATCAGCGGCGAGGCGAAGCCGCGGCGGTTATGCACCTTGCGGATGAAGTGCTTGATCATCTCCTCGGCGACCTCGAAGTCGGCGATGACGCCGTCGCGCAAGGGGCGGCTCGCGGTGATGTAGCCGGGGGTGCGGCCCAGCATCTGCTTGGCCTCCTCCCCGACCGCAACGACCTGCTTCTTGCCGCGCACATCGGCGATAGCGACGACGCTTGGCTCCGCGAGGACGATGCCGCGGCCTTTGACGTAGACCAGGGTGTTGGCCGTGCCCAGGTCAATGGCCATGTCGGCTGACATAAAGCCGAGCATGCGAGTGAACATCCAATCTGCCTTCTGTGTCGAAACGAGGGGTGCGGAAGGCGGATCGCTTAATGCCCGCGCCGCTCCGCCACAAGAGGTTCCGTTGACGAACGATTGAACCTCCTGCCCCACCGACGCCGCAATCGCACCACGAAACCGCTGCGTTTCTTAACAATCTGCATCAACGGATCATAGGAGGAATGCAATGCGTTCGACCGCGATCGTCCTGCTTACGTCGGCCCTGCTCGGCCTTGCCGGGTGCGGCAGCAGTCCTGGAACGCGTGCCGTCACCGGCGGCCTGATCGGCGCGGGCGCGGGCGCGGGCATATCCGCCGTGACCGGCGGACGGCCGGCCACGGGTGCTGCGATCGGCGCGGGCGCCGGCGCCATCGGCGGCGCCGTGACAGCGCCGTGACCAACTGACCATTATTTTTGCGGAGAGGAGTTCATCCGATGTCTCGTGGTGTTCGCGGAATCCTGGGGGTCGTGATCCTGGGGTGCGCGCTGGCGGGCTGTGGCTATAACCGGGGCGACCGGGCGGCGTCGGGCGCCTTGATCGGCGCCGGCGCGGGCGCGGGGATCGCG
>NZ_DASZTJ010000116.1:0-18445 GCF_035548235.1 Rhodopila sp. | reverse complement strand
GCTGCCGCAACAGGCGCCGGAGACCGCCTCCATCACCCCGATCACCCCGCCGCCCGCGACCGCGGCGCCGCCACCGCCGCCCGTCTCGGCCGACGCCAAGACCGCCGTCGCGCCGACGCCGGCGGGGCTGCGGCTGACCTTCGCCCCCGGCCAGGCCGACCTCAGCCCCGAGAGCGCGGCGTCGATCAAGCAGTTCGCCGCCGCCGCGCCGGCCGGCGGCGGCGCCACGTTCAACGTCCAGGCCTATGCGCCCGGATCGAAGGACGACCCGTCCAGCGCCCGCCGCCTCTCGCTGTCCCGCGCCATGGCGGTCCGGTCGGCCCTGGTGTCCGACGGGGTGGAATCGGCACGGATCTTCGTCCGCGCGCTGGGCTCGCAATACGGGTCCGGACCGGCCGACCGGGTGGATATCGACGTCATGGGCGACAACGCGGCGGCATCCCGATGACCCGGCCAACGGCCTACCTGCTGCGCATGCTGGTATTCCTGGTCCTGGTCGGCGCCGCCGCCTCGCTGCTGTCGCCGGTCCTGATCAACGCCTTCAACCACAACCCGCTGCTCAACAGCCTGATCCTGGCGATCCTGGCGCTGGGCATCCTGTGGAACCTCAACCAGGTGATGCGCCTGCGGCCCGAGGTCACCTGGGTGGAGACCTACCAGACCGCCCGCTCCCGCCTCGCCGCCTTGCCCTCGCCCCGGCTGCTGGCGCCGATGGCCAGCATGCTGGCGATGCGCGACAGCCAGAGCCGCGGCGACGGCCGAGTGCCGACGCTGTCGACCACCGCGATGCGCACGATGCTGGACGGGATCTCCTCGCGCCTGGACGAAAGCCGCGAACTGTCGCGCTACATGACCGGGCTGCTGATCTTCCTGGGCCTCCTGGGCACGTTCAGGGGCCTGCTGAAGACCGTCACCTCGGTCTCCGACGTCATCGCCAGCATGTCGCTGGGCAACGGCGACATGAACCTGATGTTCGAGCAGTTGAAGTCCGGCCTCGCCAAGCCGCTGGCCGGCATGGGCACCGCGTTCTCGGCCAGCATGTACGGCCTGGCGGGCGCGCTGGTGCTGGGCTTCCTGGACCTGACCGCGGGGCAGGCGCAGAACCGTTTCTTCAACGAATTGGAGGAATGGCTGGCCAGCCTGACCCGCCTGTCCTCCGGCACGCTGTTCGAAGGCGAGGGATCGGTCCCGGTCTATGTCCAGGCGCTGCTGGAACAGACCGCCGAGAACATGGAGAACCTGCAGCGCGTGCTGGTGCGCGACGAAGACAACCGCAACCAGGTCAACCAGGCGATCCTGATGCTGAACGAACGATTGGCCATGCTGGGGGACTCGCTACGCGCGAACCAGCAGGTGATGACGCGGATCGCCGAGAGCCAGGCCGCGCTGGGGCCGGTGCTGCAGCGGCTGGGCGACAGCAACCAGGATGAGGCGACGCGCGGGCACCTGCGCAATATCGAACTTTACCTGCAACGGCTGGTGACCGAGACCGAACAAGGCCGGGCACGGTCGACCGCGGAACTGCGGAACGACCTGCGGCTGCTGACGCGGACCGTCGCCACGCTGGCCGAACCGCAGCGGTAGCGCCGATGGCCGCTCGCACGCGCCGGAACGGCGGCAACGGGCTGGAAGCCTGGCCCGGCTATGTGGACGCGCTGTCCACGCTGCTGATGGTCATCATCTTCGTGCTCCTGGTCTTCGTGCTGGCCCAGGCGTTCCTGACCATCGCACTGAACGGCCGCAGCAAGGAGCTGGACAAGGCGACGGCGGAGCTGTCGGCCCTGACCAACGCCATGTCGCTGGAGAAGGCCAAGGCCTCGTCGCTGGAATTGTCGGTCTCCCAGCTCAGCCAGCAGTTGGCCGCCCGCACCGCCGACCGCGACCGCCTGAACCAGGCGCTGTCGAACGCGAAGCTGACGATCCAGTTGGTCACCACGTCGAACACCAAGCTGCAGGAGCAGCTCAAGGACGCGACCACGAAGGCCGACACCGCGGCGGCGGCGCTGCAGACCGCCCAGCAGCAACTGGCGGATACCACGAAACGCGCGGACACGACGGCGGCGACGCTGCAGACGACGCAGCAGCAGTTGACGGACACGACGAACCGGGCGAACGCGAGCGCGGCGGACCTGCAGGCCGCGCAGCAGCAGCTTGCGGACATGAAGCAGCAGATCGCGGCGCTGGACCGCACCGTTTCGGTCGACAAGGACACGTTGCAGGAGAAACTGTCGGACCTGGCCAAGCTGACGGAGGAGACGCGTGCGCTGGCCGCGCTACGGGATTCGCTGGAAAAGCAGGCGCAGGACAACGCCGCCCGCACGATGACCGAAGCCCAGCGGCGCGCGGCGGTCGAGGCGCAGTTGAGCGACGAGAAGAAGCTGGGCGACAGCGCCAAGGCGCAGATCGCGTTGCTGAACCAGCAGATCGACGAGTTGAAGGCACAGCTCGCGTCGATCGCCTCGGCCCTGGACCTGGCGCAGTCGCAGAACCAGGCCAAGGACGTGGAGATCGCCAATCTCGGCCAGAAACTGAACACCGCGCTGGTCCAGAAAGTCGAGGAGCTGCGGCAATATCGCAGCGAATTCTTCGGCAAGCTGCGCGCGCTGCTGGCCAACCGGCCGGGGATCCAGATCGTCGGCGACCGGTTCGTGTTCCAGAGCGAGGTGCTGTTCCCCGTCGGCAGCGCCGACCTGACCCCGTCGGGCGTGGCGGAGATGACGGCGCTGGCGATCACCATCAAGGACATCGCCGCGGAGATCCCGCCGGACCTGCACTGGATCCTGCGCGTCGACGGCCACACCGACCCGCAGCCGGTGAAGGGCGGCGCCTTCACGTCGAACTGGGAGCTGTCGGCGGCGCGCGCGATCACCGTGGTGAAGCTGCTGATCGCGGACGGCGTGCCGCCGGACCACCTGGCGGCGACCGGGTTCGGCGAGTACCAGCCGTTCGGGCCCGGGGACACGCCGGAGGCTTACGCGAAGGACCGGCGGATCGAGCTGCGGCTGACGGATCGGTAACGCCGCCCGTCCCGACCCAAGGTCCGTCCGCCGGCACGCCAGGTTCTAGCAGGCGTCGGTGCCGTCGATCCGGTTCAAGGCCTGCACCGCCTCCGCGGGCAGGTCGAGGTCCGCCGCGGCCAGGTTTTCCCGCAGATGCGCGACGGACGAGGTGCCGGGGATCACCTGGATGTTCGGCGCGCGGCGCAGCAGCCAGGCGAGCGCGACCTGCATGGGCGTGGCCCCGAGGCGCTGCGCCACGGCCGACAAGGTCGATGACTGCAACGGGGTGAACCCGCCAAGCGGAAAGAACGGCACATAGGCGATGCCGTCGCCGGCAAGCTGGTCGACCAGGGCATCGTCGGCGCGATGCACCAGGTTGTAGTGGTTCTGCACGCACACGATCTCACAGATGCGGCGCCCTTCTTCGATCTGCGCGGGCGTTACGTTGCTCAACCCGACATGCCGGACCAGGCCCTGGCGCTGAAGGTCGGCGAGGACGCTCAGCGGCGCTTCGATCGACCCCTCTTCCGGCCCGTGTATGCCCAGTATGCTGCGGAAATTGACCACTTCGAGCACGTCGAGGCCGAGGTTGCGCAGGTTGTCGTGGACCGCCTGGATGAGGTCCGCCGCCGAGAGGGCCGGCAGCCAGGACGCATCCGAACCGCGCCGCGCGCCGATTTTGGTGACGATCACCAGGTCGGCGGGATAGGGATGCAGCGCTTCGCGGATGATCCGGTTGGTGACGTGCGGGCCATAGAAGTCGCTGGTGTCGATGTGGTTCACACCGGCGGCGACGGCGGCGCGCAGCACGGCAACGGCCGCGTCGCGGTCCTTGGGCGGTCCGAAGACGCCCGGTCCCGCAAGCTGCATGGCGCCGTAGCCCAGCCGGTTCACCCTGCGGTGGCCCAACGTGAACGTGCCGCCTTTTTCGATCGTGGACATGCCGGAACTCCCTTCAGCGCGCTCCCTAGATGCGCGCCGCACGGCTGCACGATAATGGGGTACAATCCGCACAGCTTGTCCGGGATTGCGAACAATGAAGATCGATCTGGATGACCTGAAAGCCTTCGTCGCCGTCGCCCACGCCAAAGGGTTTCGCAACGGCGCTCGGGCCATCGGCGGCAGCCCGTCCGGCGTGAGCGAGGCGGTGCGCCGCCTGGAGGCGCAACTGGGCGTCCGCCTGCTCAACCGGACCACCCGCAGCGTCGCGCTGACCGAAGCCGGCCAAGGCCTGCTCCATCGGCTGCGCCCCGCCTTGACCGAGGTCGAGGCCGCGATCGACGTGGTGAACGGTTTCCGCGACAGGCCGATGGGCACGCTGCGCCTGAACGTGCCGGTCAGCGCGGCGCGACTGGTTCTTCCCCGGATCGTTCCGCCGTTCCTCGCCGCCTATCCGGACATCCGCCTCGAAGTGATCGCCGAGGAGAACTTCGTCGATCTGCTCGAAGCCGGCTGCGACGCGGGCATCCGCTATGGCGAGCGGCTGGAGCAGGACATGATCGCGGTGCCTATCGGGCCGCGGCACCAGCGCTTTGCGCTCGGCGCCGCCCCGGCCTATCTCGACCGCCGCGGCAGGCCGGCGCACCCGCGCGACCTGCTCGGCCATAGCTGCCTGCAAGGCCGCTTCCCAAGCGGCGCCGCCATGGCTTGGGAGTTCGAGCGCGACGGGGAGACCATCCAGGTCGACATCGCCGGGCCACTGGTCGTGCAGATCGGCGGGGCCACGGACCTGCTCGTCGACGCCGCGATCGCCGGCACCGGCATCGTGCCGCTGTTCGAGGACTGGCTGCGCCCGCATTTCGAGCGCGGGGCGCTGGAACCCGTCCTCGAACCCTGGTGGCAGCGCTTCCCGGGACCGTTTCTGTACTATCCCGGACGGCGCCTGGTGCCCGCGCCGCTGCGGGCGTTCATCGATTTCGTGAAGGCATCGGCTGATGGATGACGCCCGCGGTCCAAGGGCGGCGGGACGGCCTACCCCGTCACCGCCCGCAGGAACGCCTCGGCCCGCGCCGCCGCCTCTTCCGCCTGCCGGTTCGGGAACAGCGTGAACCCGTGCGCGCCGCCGGGGTAGACCGCCAGTTCCGCCTCGTTCCCCGCCGCGATCCAGCGCGCGTACATGAACAGCGTATCGTCCACCAGCGCGTCCTGGGTCCCCACGCTGAACAGCGCCGGGCAAAGCCCCGCCAGGTCGGCATAGAGCGGCGAGATGTCCGGCACCCGCCGTTCGGTGATCGTCGGCAGGAACGCATTGTAGAACTGCTGCATGTCGATCGTCCGCAGCACCAGCCGCCGGTTGCCGAACGCCCTCTGGCTCGGCGTCATCGACAGGTCATAGGCGCCGTAGACCAGGTTGGCGCCGCGGAACCCGGTGTAGCCGTAACGGTCCCGCATGCGCAGAAGCGTGACGGCGGACAGATGCGCGCCCGCCGACTCGCCGCCGATCGTCAGCTTCTCGGTGCCGAAGCGCGACAGCGCGTTCTTCACCAGCCACGCGGCGGCGAACTCGCAATCATCGGGACCGGCGGGATAAGGATGCTCCGGCGCCAGCCGGTATTCCACGCTGACCACGGCCAGGTGCGCGTTGTCGGCGATGTGCTCCAGCATCGGGTCCTGCTGGTCCGACGATCCCAGCACCCAGCCGCCGCCATGGATATGCAGGTAGACGCCGTTGACCTGCCGGGGCTCGATGATCCGCAGCGTGATGTCGTTGCCGTCGCGGCCGGCGATCGTTTCGGTCCTGGCCCTGGGCGACAGCACCGGCGCGGGGAACGGTCCGCGCCCCTGCCGCCGCGCCTCGCGGGTGACGTCGGGCCCGATGTTCCACCACTCGGGCATGGGGGTCATCAGCCCGACGATCGCGTCGTTCAGCTTCGCGGTATCCTCGGCGATCGCGTCCTTGCGGAACAGCGCGGGGTGCAGCGGGTTCTCGGCCATGATCTCTTCCCTTTTGGGTCTCTTCCCTCGTGTCGGGCCGGTTATACAGGGCGTCCGGCAAAGCCCAAACGGCCCCGCCCATTTGCCAAGCGCCGTGCGCCGCCGCGATACTCGGGCCAACCGGGAGGAGCGACAGCATGAACACCCTCGCCCACCAGATCGCCGAACGCATCCACGCGCCGACGTTCGCCGACCTGCCGCACGAAGTGCTGGACTGGACCGCGAGCGCCTTCGTCGACACGATCGGCGTCACGTTGGCCGGCATCCAGGACGAGGGGCCGCGGACGCTGCTGCGCGTCCCCGGCATCGCCGCGGCGCCCGGCCCGGCCCTGATCCATGGCACCGACCGCCGGACCAGCGTGCTCGACGCCGCGCTGGTGAACGGTACCGCCGGCCATGCGCTGGATTACGACGACGTCGCCGGTTCGCTGGGCGGCCACCCGTCGGTGATGCTGATCCCGGCGATCATTCCGCTGGCGGAGATGATGGGCAGCAGCGGGCGCGACATGGTCCTGGCTTATGTCGTCGGATATGAAACCGCCTGCCGCATCGCGCGCGGCGTCCACCACCACCACTACGAGAAAGGCTGGCACCCCACCGCGACGCTCGGCATCTTCGGCACCGTCGCGGCGGCGGCCCGTTTGTTGCGGCTGGATATCGGCACGACCGCCGTCGCGCTGGGCATGGCGGCGTCGTTCGCGGCCGGGCTGAAGGCCAATTTCGGCACCATGACGAAACCGCTGCATGTCGGCCACGGCGTGCGCGACGGCGTCTTCGCGGCGCTGATGGCGCGGGAAGGCTTCACCGCCAACCCCGGCGCGTTCGAGCACAAGCAAGGCTTCCTGGATGTCTTCAACGGCCCGGGCACTTACAATATCGGCGCCATGCTGAACGAATGGTACAGCCCGTTCGAATGCGCCGGCGCCGGCGATCCCGGGCTGAAGCCCTATCCCTGCTGCGGCAGCACCCACCCCTCCATCAGCCGCGCGATCGAGTTGTCGCAGCGCCACGACCTGACGGCGGACCGCGTGCGCCGTGTCCTGGTGATGCCGCATGCCCGCCGCCTGCCGCACACCAACAACCCCGATCCGCGCACCAGGCTGGGCGCGAAGTTCAGCATCCAGTACTGCGTGGCACGCGGATTGATCGACCGCGCGATCCGCCTGTCGCATTTCGAAGGCGACGCGCCGTTCGACCCTGCCGTGCGCGACCTGATGGGCCGGATCGAGGCACGGCCCCATCCCGACATGCCGGAAGACTGGGGCACCGAGGTCGTCATCGAAACGACCGACGGCGCCCGATTCGCGTCGCGCCTGGACGACTATCCCAGCCGGGGACCGGCGGGTGTGCCGATGACTCATGCGGAGCTGTGGAGCAAGTTCCAGGATTGCGGACAACGCAGCCTGTCATCCGTATCTCTGCCAATATTGTTCGACACGCTGATGACGATTGCCGATTGCCCCGACACAACGCGCTTGACGCGGCTTCTGCAGCCATGACGGAATAGCGCCGCCTCGCGCCCGGACGAAAATTCGGGAAATTTCTTACTTTTGGAAGTGCCTCCCGATGCTCTCCGGTGTGACCCGCGTGCTCGCCGGTCTCGTCATCGTGCTGACTCTGGCCGCTGCGGCGCCTCCGCCGGACCCCGCGCCGCCTGCGGCAACGCAAGCCGCGGCACCGGACGGCACCCTTGGAAGGATTGCCGCGACCGGTATCGTCAACCTGGGCGTGCGCACCGACGCCAAGCCATTCGCCTACAAGCTGCCGGACGGCCAGCCCGTCGGCTTCGCGGTCGATCTCTGTCGGGACCTCGTGCAGGACATCAGCGCCGCCCTGGGCGGGATCGCGCTGAAGATCGTCTACCACCCGGTCACGACCGAGACCCGCATCGAGCGGGTCGTCGACGGCACGGTCGACCTGGAATGCGGATCGACGACGCGAAACGAGCAGCGCCTGCGCCTCGTCGCCTTCTCGCCGATCTTTTTCATCTCGGGCGTCAAGCTGCTGGTCCCGAACGGCTCGCCGATCCGGTCGTATCGCGACCTGTCGGGACGCACGGTCGCCCTGACCGCCGGGACGACGGGGGAGACGACGATGCGTATCCTGGCGGACCGGATGCTGATCCGCATGAGCTTCGTCACCTTGCCCGACAACGAGGCATCCTTCGCGGCCCTGCGCCAGGGCAAGGTCGACGCTTTCGCCACGGATGCGATCCTGCTCGCCGGCCTGGCCGCCTCGCCCGGCGGGCATGGCTTCCAGGTCGTCGGCGACTACCTGTCCTATGAGCCGTACGGGCTGATGTTCCAGCGCGACGACCCCGCCTTCGCCGCGGTGATCGACCAGGGCTTCCGCCGGCTGGCGCGGCAGCACACGCTTGCGGCGATCTATCGGCGCTGGATGATGCAGCCTTTGCCTTCGGGCGATATCCTGGACGTGCCCATGAGCGCGGAGCTGACGCAGCTTTACAGGGACCTGGGGCAGGCGGATTGACGGGACGGAGGGTCCTACCGGTGCCCGAACAACGCTTCCGCCGCGCTCAGCACCCGTTCCTGGTAGTCGCGGCTCAATGTCGGCGTGTGGGAGTGGTAGTGCCCGATCGCGACCATCAGGTTGCCGTGCGCCTCCTGTAGATACACGCGCATGATGGCTGCCGCCGCCGCGATGTTGAAGCAGCCGTCATGCACCAGGCGTTCGGCGACCTGCGCCGGCGGAAGGCGCGCGTAGCGGGCCAGCGGATAGATCCAGATCGTGTTGACCTGCATCAGCCCCAGGTCGGCCGTCCCGTTGCCGTCCCGGTGGATCAGGCCGATGCGCCCGCCCTCCACCGCCTGGATCGAGGGCAGCACCCGCGGAGGCAAGTGGTAGAACGCCGCGGCCGCCGCCATGCAGGCCAGCAGGGGCACGCTCACGCACCGCACCCGGTTCGGCTTGCCGCCCGGTGGCCTGCCACCTGCCGGCGTCGCGCGCGAAGGCTCCCTCGGCGGTTGCCCGCCGGACGGGTTGCCGTTGGACGGGTTGCCGTTGAACGGGTTGCCGTTGGACGGGTTGCCGTTGGGCGCGGAACCGGGCGTAATGAGGACAAGATCGGAACGGACATCAGAGGGACGCCATGATGAAATTCAGTTGGGAACATATCCACCTGCGCTCGCCCGACCCGGACGCCACCGCGCAATGGTACCATGACAAGCTCGGTGCCGAGGTCGTCAAGACGCCGCAGGCCGACGGGTCGATGCGGATCGACCTCAACCTGGGCGGGCAGAAGATCTTCATCGCCAAGGCGATGCCGGGAAAGGCCGCCGACGCGCCGTCCTCCCCGTATCTGGGGCTGGACCATTTCGGCCTGCTGGTCAGCGACCTGCCGGCCGCGGTCGCGGCGCTGAAGGCCAAGGGCGTGACCTTCACCATGGAACCGACCCAGATCCGCCCCGGCACGCAGATCGCGTTCCTGACGGCGCCCGAGAACGTGTCGATCGAGTTGCTGCAACGGGGCTGAAGCGCCGCGCGTCGGCGGAGGGACAGGGCCGGCACCGCGCCGGCTTGTTCTGCCGCCCTCGCGGCCCGCGCGCGCCATGGCCGTGGGACGGCGGCTCATCCCGGCGTCACCAGGCGCACCGACACCGGGCAGTGGTCTGACAGCCGGTCCTGCCATTCCCGCCCCGTCTCCTGGTACACCATCACCCGCAGCGTCGCCGGCTGCATCCAGTCGCGAGCCGGACCGCCGGCCAGGATGTGGTCGATGAACGACTCCCCGCCCCAGCAGGGCGAGCTGCGTCCCGCCGTCGCGCGTACCAGCGGTGCCGCCTGGTCCAGCGCCGCCAGGAACGTGTCGCTGCGGTCCATCCAGCGGTTGAAGTCGCCCAGGACCAGGAACGGCACGCCCTCCTGCTTCCGCGCCGCGATCCACGCCGTCAGCGGACCAAGCTGCTCGCGCAGTTCCCGGCAGGCGCGGCTGCGCATGCGGGGGACCGGCACCTCGCGGCAGCCCTTCTTCAGGTGCACTGCCAGGATGCGCAGTTCCTGGTCCCCCAGGTGCAGCGTGATGTCCGCGCCGCTGCGCAGGTGATGCTCCGCCAGCCCGGTCAGGTCCGGGTTGACGTCGTAGTGCAGCCCGCGCCGCACCACGATCGCCACGCGCTGCACGACGTGGTCGTGCGTCAGGTGGATCGAGTAGTCCTGGCGCGGAAACAGCTTCTCCACCGCGGCATAGCCGTCGACCTCCTCCAGCGCCGCCACGTCGGGGTTCAGCTTGCGGGCGTAGCGCGCCAGCCGGTCGAAGTCCTCCGGCGTCCGGGGCGTCACGTCCGACGGCAGGTCGGGGTCGCCCGCCTGGCGCAGCGTCAGCCAATCCAGGTTCCAGGTCGCGACCTTCAACTCCGCCGCCCGCGCCGCCAACGGGAACAGGACCAGCGGGAACAAAACCAGCGGGAACAGCATCAACGCGGCGAAGGCCAGCCGGCACGGGCGCGACGCCATGCTCAGACCCCGATATTGTCGAGCAGCCGCACCGTCCCCAGCCGCGCCGCGGTGATCAACCGAGCGGCGGGGATCGCGCGGTCGATGGGGGCGAGGGAGGGACCGTCGACCAGCGCCAGGTAGTTCACCTCGAACCCCTGCCGGCCCAGCGCCTCCGTCGCCTCCGCCAGCATCGCAGCCGGCGCGCCTTCCCGCAGCCGCTCCGCCACCGACCGCAGCGTGCGGTTCAGCACCGGGGCCTTGGCGCGCTCCGCCGGGGTCAGGAACCGGTTGCGGGACGACATCGCAAGCCCGTCCGGCTCGCGCACCGTCTCGACGCCGACGATCTCCAGCGGCAGCAGCAGGTCGGCGACCATGCGCTTGACCACCTGCAACTGCTGCCAGTCCTTTTCCCCGAAATACGCCCGGTCCGGCCGCACCTGGCCGAACAGCTTGGCGCAGACCGTCGCCACGCCGCGGAAATGCCCGGGGCGGGCGTCCCCCTCCCAGCGTTCGGCGGGGCCGGAGACGGTGATCGTCGTCGCCTCCCCGGCCGGGTACATCGTCGCCACGTCCGGCAGCCAGACCAGGGCGCAGCCCTCGGCCTCCAGCGCCGCCAGGTCGCCGGCCTCGTCGCGGGGATAGCGCGACAGGTCCTCATGGGCGCCGAACTGCAGCGGGTTGACGAAGATCGACGCCGCCGTCGCCGCGCCGGATTCGACCCCGGCCCGCACCAGCGCACGGTGCCCGGCATGCAGCGCCCCCATGGTCGGCACCAGCGCCAGCGCGCCGGCCTGCCGCCGCAACCGGGCGCAGCCCTCGCGCAATTCCGCCAAAGAACGAGCAATCAGCATGGAAAGGACCTTGGTGAACACCGGGACCGCGGGCACACTCGCGGCTTCACGGCGGAGACATGCACAGATGAAGCTGAAAGACCAGATCGCGTTGATCACCGGCGGCTCGCGCGGGATCGGACGGGCCACGGCCCTGATGTTCGCGCAGGAGGGCGCCGACATCGCGTTCTGCCACCTGAACGACGATGCCAAGGCCGAGGAGACCGCCGCCGAGATCCGCGCGCTGGGCCGGCGCGCGATGCATGCCTCGGTCGACGTGTCCGACATCGCCGCCGGCAAGGCCTTCGCCGACCGCGTCGCGGCCGAATTCGGGCCGATCGACATCCTGTTCAACAACGCCGGGATGAACATCCGCAAGCCGTTCGAGGCCTATACGGAAGACGAGTTCGACCGGATCATGGCGGTGCACGTGAAGGGCATGTTCTTCATGGCCCAGGCGGTCTACCCCGCCATGGTGGCACGCGGCCGCGGCTGCATCATCAACGTCGCGTCCCAGCGCGGGCTGAAAGGCGCGGTCAACGCCGCCCCCTACTCCGCCGCCAAGGCCGCGATCATCGGCTTCACCCGGTCGCTGTCGTGGGAGGCCGCGCCCAAGGGCGTGCGGGTCAACGCTGTCGCGCCGGGCCCGGTCGTGACCGACCTGACCGCGACCATGACGGATCAGGACCGGCAGGCCTTCATCGACGCCCTGCCCGCGGGCCGGTTCGGGCGGCCGGAGGAGATCGCCGCAACGGCCCTGCTGCTGGCGGGACCGGAGGGCGGGTTCTTTGTGGGGGCCACGCTGTCGCCGAATGGGGGGGACGTGATGCACTGATCGGGGGGGGGACGGTCCTGTCTTCGCCGGCACGGCTGCTGTCGTTCGCCGGACCGCGAAAGCGGCCGTCACGAATATCCGTTCAGATAGCCGAAGACGGCTCTGCGGACCCGGAGCGAGAGAGCGTGCTGGTCCGTCTCACCATAAACTCCGGCGGTATCGACCATACCTTTGATGATCGCGGTTACGTCTCTCACAGCCGCGTGGATCTCGACTAGGCACGGCAAATCGGGGCGCTGCAGCATCTCGGAGAGGATCATGCGCAGTCGCTCCTTGACCCGCTCCGTGTCAACGTCAAAGGGTAGATGCGCTTCCTCGAAGTCGAGCAGCCGCGCGAGCGTCGGGCGACGCAACTGGTGCGCGACGCACGCCCTTATCAGCGCCGAGAGCGCGGCGGTACCGGAGGGTTCGGCGCGCGCCGCTTCTGCATCTTCGATCAGCAGTGACGTCTCACGCAGGATCAGTGCGCCGATCAGCGCCTCCTTACGTGGGAAATATTGGTAGAGCGAGCCGATACTGACGCCGGCCCGCTCAGCGACGGCATTCGTCGAGAACCCGTCCATGCCGTGCTGCTCCAGAACGCGAGCAGCCGCTTCGACGATGACCCTGACGGTCTCGACCGAGCGTGCCTGTTTCGGCGCTTTTCGAGGGCGTGGTCGCTGTTGCGGGTTGCGATCGAGCATGGAGGGGAATGCGAGTAGTCAATGTGAGCGATTGCTCGCATCTTACCGGCGTTTCCCAAGCAGAGAAAGACGCACGATGACAACCACGACCAGAAAGTTCGAACCCGCTTTCACGGTCTTCATGCTCGTCAAGACCACGCCGGAATGGCTGGGCTTTTCGGTGGACCGCCGTCATGAACTGGGCCGAACGCTGCTGACGCCGGTCCTGAAGAAGCACGAGGCTGGCGTCTCGCTCCGCTTCTTCGACGTCGAGTTCTACTCCGCCCGTGTCACGGACATCTGGATGTGGGACGCCAAAGACCATCGCTCGTACCAGCTTCTGGTGGAGGAGTTGCGGGAATCTCCTTTCTGGGATCGCTACTTCGACATTGTGGAGATCCTGACGGGTGTCGAGGACGCCTATGCCAAGAACTACGAACGCGAGGCACTGACCGCCTGATCGGGGCGGCCAATGATTTGACGGTACCCGCCAGCATGGGCTGACGGGTCATCGTCACGCGATCGAGCGAAGTCAAACCAAAGAAGCGGCAGGCACAATCATGTCGAACAAGACCCGGACTGCAATCGTCACCGGCGCGTCCAGAGGGATCGGCTCGGCGCTCGCGAAGCGCCTCGCCGCCGACGGCTTTCAGACCATTGTCAACTACGCATCGAGGCCGGACGACCCGCAAGCGGTCGTTGCCATGATCGCGGCGGCTGGCGGACGCGCGAAGGCGATCGGCGCCGACGTCGCCGACCCTGCCGCGATGCGGGCGATGTTCGATCAAGCGGAGACCACGTTTGGACCAATCGACGTTCTGGTAAACAACGCCGGCATCAGCAACGTCTCGCCGTTGGCCGAGGTCACCGACGACGACTACCAGCGGCTTGTTGCCGTGAACCTCACCGGCACCTTCAACGGCATGCGTGAAGGCGCCCGGCGCGTGCGGGACGGCGGCCGCATCATCAATCTATCGACAAGCATCATTGGTCATTACCTTCCGGCCCACGGTGTCTACGCGGCGACCAAGGCGGCCGTGGAAGCAATGACCCACGTCCTCGCCAAGGAACTCGGCGTCCGCGGCGTGACCGTCAACGCGGTCGCACCTGGACCCGTTGCGACAGAATTGTTCCTGACCGGGCGGTCCGACGACATCGTCCGGCGGCTCACACATGAGATCCCGCTCGGTCGTCTTGGCCGGCCCGACGACATCGCGCGCGTCGTCTCCTTCTTGGCCAGCCCCGAAAGCGACTGGATCAATGGGCAGGTTATCAAAGCCAATGGCGGCCGGAACTGATGTAAGGACTCCGGAGATCTATCAAGCCAAGACTGTGGATGGCCGCTATCGGTGCGTCCTCGCCTAACAGCGGACCGTCGTAAAAACCACCCGCCGCCGACCTCACCCGCGACGGACCCGCGCCGCCCCCAACCTGTCCGGGGCGTTGACGAAGTTTAAGAGACAGGGGGAATTTCCCGTACTGCCAAACCGCCCCGGCTGCGATAAGCACCAGGGTCATGGCTAGATCAGACTCGGGCAAAGACCCTGCGAAAGCAGCCGCGCGGGCATGGCTCGCGCGCGAACAACGGGCGGGACGCACAGCCAGCCGACCGGTGCTGGGCCTGCACCTCGCCGGCACGGTCCTGGCGATCGGCCAGGCCTTCCTGGCGGCGTCGGTGCTGACCCAGGCGTTCACGGCGCAGCCGCTGGACACCCGCCTGCTGGTCGGCTTCGCCGTGCTGGCGGTGCTGCGCGCCGGGCTGTCCTGGGGAACCGAACGCGCCGCCTTCGCCGCCGGCGCCGCCGCCCGCCGCCGCCTGCGCACCGATGCGCTGACCCGGCTGCTGCACGCCGGCCCGGCGCTGCTGCGCACCCGCCATTCCGGGGACCTGGCCACCATCGTCGTCGACCGGATCGAGGCGCTGGACGGCCTGTTCGCCCGCTACGTCCCCGCCGCCATCTTCGCCACGGTCGGCCCGGCGCTGGTGCTGGTCGCGGTGCTCTACGCCGATCCCTGGGCCGCGCTGCTGTTGCTGGGCTGCGGCCTGCTGGTGCCCGTGGGCATGGCGATCGCCGGCATCGGCGCCGCCGCCGCCTCCCGCAGCCAGTTCCTCGCCATGGCGCGGCTGCAGGCCCGCTTCCTCGACCGGGTGCGCGGCATCGCCACCATCGTCCTGTATGGCCGCGCCGACGATGAGGAACGGGCGCTGGGCGCGGCCGCCACCGAGTTGCGCAAGCGCACCATGCGGGTGCTGCGGGTGGCGTTCCTGTCGTCGGTCGTGCTCGACCTCGCCGCCGCGCTGGCGATGATCGTGCTGGCCATCCACTATTTCACGGTCCTGCGCGCCGGCGGCGTCACCGCCCCGCTGCTCTGGCCCGCACTTGCGGTGCTGCTGCTGGCGCCGGAGTTCTTCGCGCCGCTGCGCACCTTCTCCGCCGCCTACCAGGACAAGCTGCACGCCACCGGCGCGGCCGAGGCGCTGGTCGACCTGCCCCCCCTACCCGAACCCGAACCGCAGCGCACCATCCGCACCGTCGCGGCCCAGGGCGTCACGATCGCGTTCGACACCGTGTCCCTGACCTGGGACCCGGCGCGCGGCAAGGCGCTGGACGGCATCAGCTTCCGCGTCTCGGCCGGGGAGACCCTGGTGCTGGCCGGCCCGTCGGGCAGCGGCAAGTCCTCGATCATCGAGATCCTGCTGGGCTTCGTCCGCCCCGACAGCGGCCGTGTCACCATCAACGGCGCGGACATCACCGACCTGGTGCCGCAAGCCCTCTCCCGCCTGACCGCCTGGATCGGCCAGCGCCCGGTGCTGTTCGCCGGCACGATCCGCGACAACATCCTGTTCGCCCGGCCCGAGGCCTCCGACGAGGAAATCCTCGACGCCGCTCGGTCCGCCCGGCTCGACAGCGTCACCGCGACCCTGCCGCTGGGGCTGAACACGGTGATCGGCGAAGGCGGCTACGGCCTGTCCGGCGGCCAGGCGCAGCGCGTCGCCATCGCCCGGGCGTACCTGAAGAACGCGCCGCTGCTGCTGCTGGATGAGCCGACCGCGCATCTGGACCCGGCGACGGAGCAGGAGGTGCTGGACAGCCTGCGCCGCCTGGCGCTGGGGCGGACGGTGGTGCTGGCCAGCCACTCCTCGGCCGCGCACGGCTTCGGCGGACGGCGGCTGGACATCCGCGACGGGCACGTCGTCGCACCCCAGCGCGGCGCGGCCGCGGCAGGTGCGGCATGAGCGGCCCGTTGTTCCGCATCATGGGCCTGTGGGGCCGGCAGGCCGGTTGGCTGCTGGCCGGCCTGGTCATCTCGCTGGCCGCGCTGGCGGCGGGCGTCACGCTGATGGTGGCGTCCGGCTATACGATCGGCGCCGCCGTCCTGGCCGGGGCCGTCACCGCCCCCGTCCTGCTGGGCCGCGTCGGCGTCGCCCGCGTCGTGCTGCGCTACCTGGAACGGCTGGTCACGCACAACGCGACCTTCCGCGCGCTGGCCGACCTGCGCATCTGGTTCTTCCATCGGCTGGCCCGCACCGCGGCCGGCGGCCTGGGCTTCCGCCACGCCGGCGACGCGCTGGCGCGGCTGGTCGGCGACATCGAGGCGCTGGACGGCATCTACCTCCGCATCGTCCTGCCTTTGGCCGGGGCGGTCCTGCTGTTCCCGGCGCTGCTGCTGCTCATCGGCCATCGTGCCCCGGCCCTTGCGGTCGAGGTCGGCGTGCTGTTCGCCCTCGCCGCCTTCGTGCTGCCCTGGATCGCCGCCCGCGTCTCGGCCAATACCGGCAGCGGGCTCGCGGCCGAGGCCGGGGCGCTGCGCATCGCCGCCCTGGACGCCCTGACCGGCCTGCGGGAGGTGCGCGCCTTCGCCGCCGAAGGCCGCATGCTGGCCGCGGTGCAGTCCAAGGAAGCGGCGCTGCTGTCGGCGCAGCGGTCCCTGGCCAGCCGGACGTCGCTGGCGGGCGCGGCCTCTTTCCTGTGCGCACAGGCCGCCGTGCTGGCGGTGCTGATCGCCTCCGGCGCCAACGCGCCGATGGCGATCGCGGCGTCCTTCCTGGTGCTGGCGGCGTTCGAGGCGGTGGGCGGCCTGACCCGCGCCGGCGTCACCGCCGGTCATGCCTCGGCCGCCGCGCGGCGGGTGCTGGAGGCGGCGGACGCGCCGGTCCCGGTGCCCGATCCGGCCGACCCGGCCCCGATGTCGGCGGGCACGAGCCTGAAATTCGAGGGCGTGACCTTCCGCTGGGCGTCGGACCGTCCCGCCGTGTTCGACGGGCTGGCGCTGGAGATCCCGGCGGGCGCGCGCGTCGCGCTGCTGGGTCCGTCGGGCGCCGGCAAGTCGACGCTCGCGGCCCTGGCGCTGAAGGTCGTGGCGCCCCGGTCCGGACAGGTGCGGCTGGGCGGGGTCGACATCGCCACCCTGCCCGCGGCCTCCGTACGGTCGCGGATCGCCTGGCTGGGGCAGATGACGCACCTGTTCGACGACACGGTCCGCGGCAACCTGCTGCTGGCCGCGCCCGACGCCGAGGACGCGGCGCTGTGGGAGGCGCTGGACGCAGCGCGCATCGGCGACGTGGTGCGCGGCCTGCCGGACGGGCTGGACACCTGGATCGGCGAAGGCGGCCGCACCCTGTCCGGCGGCCAGGGACGGCGGCTGGCGCTCGCTCGGGCGCTGCTGTCGCCGGCGCCGATCCTGATCCTGGACGAACCCTGCGCCGGCCTGGACGCGGAGACCGAACGGTCGTTCCTGGAGACGCTGAACGAGACGGCGGGCGACCGGACGGTGGTGCTGATCACCCACCGGCTGACGGGGGTGGAGCGCCTGGACCGGATCTTCCGGCTGTCCGGCGGAAAGGCTGTCGCCGCGGCGGGGTAAGGTGCGCTGGCGGCGCGGCCTCAGGCCGGCCCTGCCAGCACCCGCTCCAGCTTGGCCAGGAACTGCGGCCACCCGGCTTGGGCGCCGTGGTAAGCCTGTTGCTGGTCCGGCTTGAAACCCGTCTGTTCCATCCGCAGGTGCGTCCCCGTGCCCATCGGGGTCAGCGTCCAGGTGACGACGGTCTCCAGACCATAAGCCGCCCACGTATAAGACAGCGTCCGGTTCGGCTCGACGACCAGGACCCGGCAGTCGACGGCGCCCCAATCCGCCCGCATCTCGAACCGCTCGCCCACGACCGGCTTGAAATCGTTCTTCATCAGCCATTCCTCGATCAGGTGCGGCTGGGTCAGCGCGCGCCAGACCTTCTCCGCCGGGTGCGGGAACGCCCGTTCGACGACGACGGAGCGTGTCTCGGTTGATGTCGCTGTCATTGATCCATCCTTTTCAGCAAGTCTTCGAGATCGTCGAGCCGGTTCTCCCAGAAGCCGGCCATCTGGCTTGTCCAGTCGATCAGCGGGGCGAGGGCGCCGAGGCGGGCGCTGTAATGCGTCTGCCGGCCCTCATGACGGTCGAGCACCAGCCCGGCCTGCTTCAGGACGCCAAGATGCTTCGAGACCGCCGGCTGCGAGATGCCGGCCCGGTCGGTCAGTGCCCGGACCGTCTGTGCCCCCTCGCGGCAGAGTTGCTCGAAGATGGCGCGCCGCGTCGGATCGGCGAGCGTCTTGAAGAGCAGATCGTGGCTGCTTGTCATTCATAACCCACTGGCATAACCCACTGGCATAACCCACTGGCATAACCCACTGGCATAACCCACTGGCTATCGATCTAATCAATAGCTGACGGGTTATGGATCGGTCAACCCCG
>NZ_DASZTJ010000115.1:0-12046 GCF_035548235.1 Rhodopila sp. | reverse complement strand
GACCCGGTACACCAGCCGCAATTCGGCGGTGGTCCGCGGCGCTTGCCCCAGGATCAAGGTCTCGGCGGCTTTCCAGGCTTCGTCGTGGTCACCGTTCGCGCCTTCCAGCAGCAGGGCGGCGATGTGGCGGAGGACGGTTCGGAGGAAGGCGATGGGGAAAATGGTCAAGACGTTGGGGGTGCGCATGGGCCGTTCCTGGAGTGTTCTTGGCACTATAGATATTTTCGGCGCGATGGCAAGAACTTTTATAGAACATTGAAGGCTGAGGGGAGTGCGGGTGCCGGGCCCGAGGCGCGTACGGGGATGCGGTGTTGGGGGGATGGCGGTCCGTTTGTGACCGGGTCGCTCGGGGTTGGCGCCGGACGCTCCGGCCCGGGTGTGTGCTGGCGGAGGGCCAGGTTTTTTACACAGATAAGCTCGGATGGACGCAGATGAACACAGGTTCCGGGGGGTGAGTGCGGTGTCTCCGGGTTCGTTATCTCGGACCAGGGGCGTGCCGGCAGGGCACACCGGCAGATGCCGCGGAATCTGCGTGCATCCGTGTGCATCGGCTTAACAAGCTGCGTTGAATGGCCTTGCCATCACCCGCCCCGACAGCCGGCCGAAAGCGCACGGCGCCAACGGGACACCATCCGCCCGCCGTTCCCTCCACCACCGCCAGCCGACCCCGCCGACCGTCGGCAGAGGGGGGAAATGCCTGCCCCCGGCCAGAGCGGGGAACTGCCTGCCCCGCCCCTGCCCCGGTTTCCGTCCTCTCAGCCAACCACCGCGATCTGTTCGCGCCGCAGCTGCACGGTCAGCTCGTCGAGCGCCTTGCGCATCCGCTTCAGCATCTCGTCGATCTCCTCCTTGGAGATGATCAGCGGCGGGCTGAAGCAGATCACGTCGTTCATCGACGCGCGGCCGATGACGCCGTTCTCCTCGCAGAGCTTGGTCATGCGGATGCCGACCTTGGCGGCGGGGTCGAAATTGCCGTGCGACGCCTTGTCCTTCACCAGTTCCACGCCGGCGATCAGGCCGGTGCCGCGCACCTCGCCCACCAGCGGGTGGTCGCCGAAGATGCGGCGCAGTTCGGACTGCAGGTACGGGCCGACCGTCTTCACGTGGTCGCCGATCTTCGTCTCGTCGTAGATCTTCAGCGTCTCGATCGCGACGGCCGCGGGCACCGGGTGGCCGGAATAGGTGAAGCCGTGGCCGAAGGTGCCGATCGTGTGGCTTTCGCTGGCCAGCCCCTGGAAGACCTTGTCGTTCACCATCACCGCGCTGATCGGCAGGAAGGACGACGACAGCGCCTTGGCGCAGACCAGGATGTCCGGCTGGATGTCCAGCGTCTGGCTGCCCCAGTAGTTGCCGGTGCGCCAGAAGCCGCAGATCACCTCGTCGGCGACCATCAGCACGTCGTATTTGCGCAGCACCGCCTGGATCTTGGGGAAGTAGCCCTTGGGCGGCAGGATCACGCCGCCGGCGCCCATGATCGGTTCGGCCCACATCGCCGCGACCGTGTCGGGCCCTTCGGCCAGGATCGTCTTCTCCAACTCGTCGGCGCAGCGCGTGGCGAAGTCTTCCTCGGACTCGCCGGGCAGCGCGCCGTGATAGAAGTGCGGCGTCATCGTGTGGATGAAGCCGGGCAGCGGCACGTCGAAGCTGCGGTGGTTGGCCGGCAGGCCGGTCAGCGACGCCGACCCGATGGTGATGCCGTGATAGCCCTTCAGCCGGCCGATGATCTTCTTCTTCTGGTGCCGGCCCAGCGCGTTGTTCAGGTACCAGACCATCTTGATCGCGGAATCGTTCGCCTCGGACCCCGAGTTGGCGAAGAACACCTTGCTCATGGGCACGGGCGCGCGCTGGATCAGCATCTCCGCCAAGTCGATCATCGGTTCGTGCGACTTGGCGGTGAAGGCGTGGTAGAACGGCAGCTTCCGCATCTGGTTGGTGGCGGCCTGCACCAGGCGTTCATTGTCGAACCCCAGCGCGGCGCACCACAGGCCGGCGACGGACTCGATGTATTCCTTGCCGGCTTCGTCCCACACCTTCACGCCCTTGCCGTGGGAGATCACCACGGGGCCGACCTGTTGGTGCGCCTGCAGGTCGGTATAGGGGTGCAGCACGTTCGCGATGTCGCGGGCGACGGCGGAATTGGCGCCGGACGGCGGAGGCGGGGCCATGGGATGCTCCTGATCGATAGCGTTCCGCCAAGGTAGACGCTTGGCGCGGCCGGGGAAACACCTTGCTTGCGCGGAGGTGGAATACCCGGCGCACGGGACAGGCCAGCGCGCCAGCGCAGGGGATGGGCCAGCGCCGGCGCGGGGCGGGCTCCCGGGGCGGGCTAGTGCGCCGGCGCCGCCCCCATCGCGGTCATCTGCTGGTCCACCCGCGGCGTATAGGTCACCGGTCCCCGGGTCGCGGCGATGGTCGGCTCGACATACATCGGAATGATGCCGAGGTCGTGCACCGCCGCCGCCAGCGCGTCGCGGATCGCCGCCTCCCGGCCGGGGTCGCTGCGCACCACCGCGGCCTCGATCTTCGCGTCCAGCGCGGGGTCGGAGAACCCGCCGCGGTTGCCGTCGCCGATGCCGCGCTTCTCGTCGACCGTCTGGGCGCAGACCTGAAGGATGTACTGGCCGTCGCGCAGCGACGACAGCGACAGCTCATACAGGATCAGCGGCCACTGGTTCTTGCCGTAGCGGGACTTGGGGAAGAAGACGCTGCCCGGCATCGTGTCCACCTTCATCGCGAAGCCGGCGCGCGAGAGCATCTGCGCGATCGCCTGGCAGACCCGCGCATCGTCGACGTAGCGGTCGTTCGTGCAGGCCAGCGTCATGCCGAACCCGCCGGGATAGCCTGCCTGCTTCAGCAGCGCCTTCGCCCCGGCCGTGTTCAGCGGCGGCACCTTCACGGCCGGGTCCCAGCCGCCGAAGCCCTCGGGCACAAGCTGCAGCGTCGCCGCCCCCTGCCCCGACAGCGCGCGGGAGACCAGCGCGGCGCGGTCGATCGCCGCGGAGATCGCCTGCCGCACCTTCAGGTCCCGCAGCGGGTTGGCCGTCAGCGCCTTCCCGTCCTTGTCGGTCAGCAGCGGCAGCGTGTCCGGCGCGACATTGGGCAGCAGGAAGGCCACCCGGTCGGCGGGACGGGCGTAGACATGGATGTCGGGCGTCTTGCGCAGCCGGTCGACGTCCTCCGGCGGGACGTTCTCGATCAGGTCGAGGTCGCCGGCCAGCAGCGCGGCCTCCCGAGCGCCGTCGTTGCCGATGACGCGGATGGTGACGCGCTTCCAGGGGGGTTTCGGGCCCCAGTAATACGGGTTCGGCTCCATCACCGCGACGTCGCCGTAGCGGAACGACACCAGCCGGAACGGACCGGTCCCGACCGTGGCCTTGGCGGCGGAAAAATCCTCGGGCGAGGCATGGACCTGGGCCTTCGACAGGATGAAGACGTTGGTGAACTGGCCCGGCAGCAGCGGGTTCGGCCGGTCGGTGCTGACCCGGATCGTATAGGGATCCACCGCCCAGACCTTGGTGATGGTCCTCAGGTTGGAGGTATAGGGGCCCGGGTTGCCGGGGATATTCGGGATGCGCTCGACGCTGGCCACGACGTCGTCGGCGGTGAACGGGCTGCCGTCGCTGAAGCGCACGCCGTGGCGCAAGGCGAACTCCCAGGTCAGGGGGTCGACCTGCTTCCACGCGATGGCCAGCGCCGGCGTCCAGTGCGCGTCGGCGTCCTTGCCGACGAAACTATCGTACAGGTTGCGCGCCATCGCCATGTTCGGGCCGAGGAACAGGACGTGCGGATCGACGACGAACGCCGATTGCACGCCCATGCGAAGCTCCTGCGCGGCGGCCCCGAACGGCAGCAGCAGCACAAGACAGGCGAGGCGGAGCCATTTCATGACGGCAGCGTAAAGCGGATCGGCGCGATGGGGAACCGGGGGACGACGACAACGGGTCTATACACGCGTCGGGCCGTTCGTCGGGCGAGCCGGGCCAGGCCGATGCGCGGGGGCCCGGCGCCAAACCGGGTCCGCGCCAAACCGGGTCCGCGCCAAACCGGCCTGGACGGGAAATCTCCCAGTTGCCGCCGGGGCGCCGCCCACCTTACCATCGTCCCATGTCCAGCACCCCCCGCTTCCAGCGCCTGGCCTTCTTCACCCGCCTTCTGGACGCCGCGCCGGCGGCCGAACGCTACCGTCTCGCCACCGAACAGATCGCCCATGCCGAGGCACAGGGCTACGACGCCGCCTGGGTCGCGCAGCACCATTTCCACGAGCACGAAGGCGGCCTCCCGTCCCCGTTCGTCTTCCTCGCCCACGTCGCCGCGCGGACCGGGCGGATCCGGCTGGGCACCGGCATCGTCACCCTGCCGCTGGAACTCCCCGTCCGCGTCGCCGAGGACGCCATCGTCCTCGACCTCCTCGCCGACGGGCGGCTGGAGCTTGGGGTCGGCAACGGCGGCAATCCGTCCGCCTTCGCGGGGTTCGAGCTGGACGGCGTGGACCGCAACGATCTTTTCGTCCGCAACCTGGCCCGCCTGCGCACCGCGCTGGGCGGCGGAAAAATCCCGGGCGGCGACACGCTGTATCCCCAGGCCCCCGATCTCGCCCGCCGCATCTGGCAGGCCACCTTCTCGGTCAGCGGCGGCGCCCGGGCCGGCGCGGCCGGCGACGGGCTGATGCTGTCGCGCACCCAGCCGCGGCCGGACGACGCCCCCCATGCCTCGCTGGCGGAGATCCAGGACCCGATCGTCGACGCCTACCTGGCGGCGCTGCCGAAGCACCAGGCCCCGCGCATCGTCGGGTCCCGCAGCGTGTTCGTGGCAGACTCGCGCGCCGACGCCCGCCGCTTCGCCGAGACCGGCCTACGCACCCAGGCGGAGCGGTTCCAGGCCAAGGGCTATACCCTGAAGGGCGGCACGCTGGACGACCTGATCGAGGCCTTCGACGTGCATCTGGGCACGCCGGAGGACGTCATCGCATCCCTGAGGGCCGACAAGACCCTGCACCGCTGCACCGACCTGGCGGTGCAGGTCCATTCGGTCGATCCGCCGCATCCCTGGATCCTGCGCTCGATCGAACTGGTGGCGCAGCACGTCGCGCCGGCCTTCGGCTGGCACCGGTCCCCATCCGCGGTCGCGGCGGCGGCATGAGCACCGCCGGAAAGACCGCCGGCGACGCCATCGACGCCCTCGCCGGCCTGGCCCCGGACTCGCCGCTGGCCGCCATCCGCGACCGCAAGCCGGTCACCCGCGACCAGGCCCAGGCCAGCTATCGCGCCCTGTTCCGGCCGGCGGACGAAACCGACGTCACGCGGCTGGAGCGCCATGCCGTCGCGGCCTTCGTCGCCGGCCTGCACGCCGATCCGGACGCCACCGCGTTCTACGCCGCCGCCCTGCCGGCCGACCTGGCGGCGACGATCGCGGCGGAGGCCGGGAAGGCCAGGACGACGGGGCCTTATGGCGCCTATCCGCCCGGTCCCCTCAGCCGGGAGGACGTGGCCGGTCCCGTCTACCGGCCGGCCGATCTCGATCCCCGCCTGGGGGCCGCGCTGGCGCATGTCCACATGCTGGTCTTCCATCCCCGCGACGCTCGGCCCGAACACCTGCAGGCGCTGCTCGACGCCGGATGGTCGAACACCGGGATCGTGACCCTGTCGCAACTGACCGCCTTCCTCGCCTTCCAGATCCGCGCCGCCGCCGGCCTGCGCGTCCTCGCCCGGACCCCAGCATGACCGAGACCGTGATCCGCCATCCCGACAACCATGAGCCGGTGACGTTCACCGTCGCCATGCTCGACTGGCTGCCCTGGATCGCCCCGCCCGCCGAAACCGGGCTGACGGACCGGCAGAAAAGCAGCCTGGTGGACCCGGCGCGGTCCAAGTCCGCCTATTTCCGCCTGCTGGCCCGCGATCCCGACATCCTGGAGGCACGGACCCGCACCGATAAGGACATCTTCTTCAACACGGCCACGGGCCTGCCGCGCGCGGAGCGCGAACTGGCCGCCGCCGCGACGTCCCGCCACAACGGCTGTATCTACTGCGCGTCGGTGCACGCGCGCCACGCGATCACGTTTTCCAAGCGCACCGACGACGTGAAGCGGCTGCTGGACGAAGGCGTCGCCGCCGACCTCGGCGAACGGTGGAACGCCATCGTCGCCGCCTCGGTCGCCCTGGCGGCGACGCCCATCGCCTTCGGTCCGGCGCACGTCGCCCGCCTGCGCGCCGCCGGCCTGGACGACGCGGAGATCGTCGACGTGATCAACGGCGCCGCCTTCTTCAACTGGGCCAACCGCCTGATGCTGTCCCTGGGCGAGCCCGCTACCGGCGCCTGAGCACCTCCCGGTCGTCGATCGTGTCGCGCCAGCGCCACCAGGCCAGGATGGCCGCGACCGGGACCGCCGCGAACCGGCGTCCGGGGATCGGCTTCAGCGGGCTGAGCGGGAACACCAGGTCCCGGTCCGGCACGCCGCATGCCCGAGCCGCCAGTTCCGCGCCGATCATGGTGGCGGCGGCGATGCCGCGGCCGCTGTAGCCGAGGCCGGCGAACAAGCCCGGCGCCAGGGCGTGAACGCGCGGGAAATGGTCGGGCGTCATGGCGAAGAACCCGCTCCAGGTCTCCTCCCATCGCACGGGGGCCAGCCAGGGGAACAGGACGCGGATGCGGGCATCGAGCTTGGCCATGTCGGGCGGCGCCTCGGGGCCCCTCACCGGGCCGTCGATGCTGGCGTGCAGTCGCCCGTCCGGCAGGATGCGGATGCCGGAGAACAGCCGGCGGGTATCGGTCAGCGCCTGCCCGCCGGGCAGGATGCCGCGGCGCTGGTTGTCGCTCAGCGGCGCGGTGACGGCGCCGTGTCCCCGGATCGGCACGATGCTCTCCGCCAGGCCCGGCCAGAGCCGGCCGGAATAGGCGTTGGTGGCGAGGATGACGGTATCGGCCTCCAGCACGTGCGGGCCGGCCTGGAGCCGCCATGACGTCCCTTCCCGCTTCAGGCAATCGACGCCCTCGCCGGTGACGATCCTGGCCCCGCGTGCCTGGGCGGCGGCGGCAAGGCCGCACGTATAGGCATACGGGTTCAGGTGGATGCCGCGATGATCGAGCAGCGCCATCCGGTAATGGTCGGACCCGATCGCCGCCTGGGTCGCGGTCGGGGACAGGACCTCGACCGGCGCGCCGCGCTGCTGCCAGAACGCCGCCCTGGCCTGGAGGGTCTGCTCGCCCGACGGGGCGTGCGCGCCGAAGAGCAGCCCGCCGCGGCGCAGGTCGCAGTCGATGCCGTAGCGGTCGATCACCCCCGCCACCAGCGCCGGGCCGTCGCCGATCGCGCGGATGATGCGTTCGCCGCGTTCGGGGCCGTAGCGGCCGAGGATCTGCGGCGCGTCGTGCTTCAGGTACGGGACCACCTGGCCGAAGGCGCGGCCGGACGCGCCCCAGCCGATCCCGCGCGCGTCCAGGACGACCGAGGCGACGCCTCGTTCGGCCAGGTGCAGCGCGGCGGACACGCCGGTGATGCCGCCGCCGACGATCGCGACCGATGCGCGGCCCGCCCCGTCCCAGGTGCCGGGCTGCGGCGGCGTTGCGCGCCGGCGATAGGCCTGCGGCGGATCGGCGGTGTCGGCGGACGGATGGTGAATGGCCGGGTTCCTGTTGCCTGTCGACGCTGGACCTGTTCAGAACGCCAGCAGATTGTCCTTGAAATGCTTGTGCGCATAGGCCTTGCGGACGACGCCGCGGCGCTGCAGTTCCGGCACCAGGCCGTCGCAGACCTCCATGACGTAGCGCCGGTCGAAGGTGGCGTTGAAGAACAGGAAGCCGTCGCCGCCGACCTCTTCCATGACCTCCTGCATCATGCCGGCGACGTGGCCGGGCGTGCCGGAGAAGTCGATCCCCAGCTTCACCGCCTGCCCCATCGCCACCTCCCGCGGGGTGCGGCCGATCCATTTCGCCAGCAACGATTGGTGCCCGTTGGTGGTCAATGGCGGCAGCGGCTCGTCCAGGTCGAACTTGGCGAAGTCGATATTGGTCAGGCGCGACATCGACGACAGCGCCAGGTCCAGGTGCCGCGCCGCGTCCTGCTGCATCAGCCGCCGCCGCTCCCGCGCCGCGTCCATCGTGGTGTCGACCAGCGGATAGGCCAGGAACAGCACCTTGACGCTGTCCGGATCGCGCCCCGCGGCCACGGCGTTGGCGCGCACCTGGGTCCGGTACTGCTTCATCGCCTCCACGCTGCTGGCGTCGGTGATGATCGTATCGGCCCAGGTCGCGGCGAATCTCTGCCCCCGCGGCGAGCCGCCGGCCTGGCAGATCACCGGCCGCCCCTGCGGCGAGCGCGGGGCGTTCAGCGGGCCGCGGCACTTGAAGTAGCGGCCTTCGTGATACACCGGGTGGACCTTGGCCCCGTCGGCGAACAGCGGCGTCTCGCGGTCCAGGACCACCGCGTCCGGCTCCCACGCGTCCCAGAGCCTGGTCACCAGGCCGGCGAACTCATCGGCCAGGTCGTAGCGCTCGTCGTGGGGCGGCTGGCCGTCGCGGCCATAGTTCTCGGCCGCGCCGTCGTTGCTGCCGGTCACGCAGTTCCAGCCGACGCGGCCCTCGGTCACATGGTCCAGCGAGTTGACCAGCCGCGCGAGCAGGAACGGCGGGTATTCGGTGACCGACAGCGTCGGGATGATGCCCAGGTGCTTCGTCGCCTGCGCCAGGTACGGCACCAGCACCGCCGGATCGAGCTTGGGCGTGCTGGCGGCGTATTTCAGGTACGTATCGTGCGTGCCCTTGAACGTATAAGGCACCATCGACGAATCCTCGATGATCACATAGTCGAAGCACGCCCGGTCCATCGCTCGGGCCAGGTCGACGAACAGGTCGGGCATCATCCAGCGATCGATGTCGCTGCCCGCCCAGTCGCCGCGCCAGCCCTTGGGGCCATAGCCCTGCGACAGGAACCAGGAGAGGTGGAACAGCCGCTTCGCCATCGTCCGGACTCCCTCGGATCGGAATGACGAAGCAAACACCAGGCCAGCAAGGGTCGTCCAGACCGGACGCGCGATCTGGACAATGATCCATACGGGATGGTTTTCCGCCTTGATCGCCATGCCAAGCGGCGGCAGTCTCGGTTTACGGAAAGAGGGAAACAGGACGATGCAGTTCGGCTGGCTGACCCTGGCGCTGTCGCCAAACCCCGATGAGGATGCCGTTCGGATCGAGCAACAGATCCAGCAGGTGCAGGCGGCCGAGGCCCTGGGGTTCGGCGATGTCTGGCTGACCGAACATTATTTCACCGGCGAAAGCGTCTATAACGACGCGCTGCTGTTCGCCTCCGCGCTGACCCAGCGCACCAGCCGGATCCGCATCGGCTTCGCGGTCGTGCAGATGCCGTTCCACCACCCGGTCCGGCTGGCCACGCAGCTTGCGCTGCTGGACAACCTCAGCCACGGACGGATCGATGTCGGGATCGGCAAGGGCACCGTCTACAACGAATACGAATTCATCGGTCACGGGCTGCGCAGCGACGACAGCCGCGACCGCATGGCCGAGGCGCTGGAGGTGCTGGAGCGCGCCTGGCGGGAGACGCCGCTGGTCTACGAAGGCAAATACTTCAACCTGCGCGTGCCGGAGCTTCGGCCGAAGCCGGTGCAGCCGTTCGGCCCCCCGATCTGGCGCAGCGTGATCTCACCGGGTTCGTTCACCGAGTGCGGACGCCTCGGCATTCCCATCCTGACCTCCCGCCTCCCGGTCGCTCGGATCAAGGAACGTTGGCAACTTTATGAGTCTGGTATCGCCGAAGGCGGCCACGACGCCGGCGTGCGGGACCGGCTGCTGTCACAGGCGGCGCTATGGCGGAACGTCTACGTCGCGGAAACCGATGCGCAGGCCGAGGACGAGCTGTCCGCGCTTTTGTTGCGTACCCGATCGCATATGATGCACGTGCGGCATGAGTACAATCCGCCGGATTTTCATGTCGATCCCGTGATGTTGAACGCCTGGACGAACCCCGACGTAAGCGAGGCCGAGGCGCTGGCCTATGTGCTGTCGACCGGGTCGCTTTACGGCTCCGCCGCCACCGTGCGCGACCAGGTGGCCGAGTTGCGCGACGTCGGGGTGCGGCATCTGCTGTGCCAGACGGGCTTCGGCGACATGAGCCACGAGCAGAACCTGCTGTCGATGCGCCGCTTCGGCGAGCAGGTCATGCCGGCGTTCCGATCGGACCGCTGACGCAAACCGCAAGCGCCCGCACGCTTTGTGCCGAACGGCCCGGCGCTTCAGGCCGGGCGGCGGCGATCGCGTGCCCTGACCGCGTCCCTCGATCGCACCCTCCGATCGTACCCCCCGATCGCCCCCTCGGGGTCAACGCGGTCCGGCCACTACTTCCCCGTTTCCACCGATACCACCGGCACGATGTCCGCCGATATCCGGATCCCGCGCTTGCGCGCCGCATCCAGCGCCGCCCGCAGTTCCTGGACATAGACGCTGACGTTCTCGTTGTCGTCCCTGCTATGTTGCATCTGCAACGGTTCGGAGGAGGCGATGACGACCACCATGTCGGTCCCCGCGGGCGGTCCGACCTGGAACGCCGGGCCGGGCAGGAAATCGAACAGCCGCACATGCTCGTTTGCCGTCAGGCGGCGTGCATCGAGGACGGGCTGCGCCTTGCGCGGCATGTAGTGCGACACCTTCCCCGTGCTGTCGATGTAGTCCACCTGCAGCACGCTGGGCATGTCGGGGCCGGTGATGTCGAAGTCGATCGGGTCGTTGTCGACCAGTCGCAGCGCATGCGTCGTCGGCGAGGCCAGCAGCGACGCGGTGACGCCGCCTCGCTCGCCCAGCATGGGCAGCACCGGCCGCAGCGTGTCGATCACCTGGCAATAGAACGGCCGAGCCGGCAGGGGCTGGACGTTGAAGCTGCGGCTCTGGGCCGGCGTGTCGTCGTAGCTGGCGCGCAGGGCGCCGAGGCTGTCGGGCGGCGCGACGCCGCGCAGCGCCAGGCGGGCGGGCGTGTCCTCGCCGTACACCGCGGCGCAGGGAATGCCGGCCACGACGTCACGCAGGCTGGGCTTCGCCGGCGGCGTCGCCGCGGTCGTTGCCGGGGCGGTCGTTGCCGGGGCGTTCCCAGTGGGGACATTCCCAGTGGGGGCTGTCGCTGGGGGCGCCGTCGTCGGCGCGGTGGTGGACGGCGTCCCCTCGGTCGAAGCAACCGGCGGCGCAACGGACGGCGGAGCGGCGGGCGCCTGATTGCCGGAGGGCAACGGCGCCGTCGGCGTTTGCGCCGTCTTCGTTTCAGACGGAACCGCCGGCGGCGCGGCGACTTCGGGCCTGGTCCCCGGCCCGGTGGTCGCCCCAGGGGCCGCCACAGGGGCCGTCACGGGGGGCGTCACGGTGGCTGCCACCGGGGCCGGCGCCTGGTTCCTGCCGCCCAACAGGAAGAACGCCCCGCCGCCGGCGATCGCCAGGACCGCAACGACGATGCCGATGATCGGCCCCATCCCCAGCCCGGACTTCCCCGGCGGGGCCACGGGCGCCGGCGGCCTCGCCGGCGGCGTCAGGGACGCTCCGGCGGCCGGGCCGGCCCCCGGCGGCGGCGTGCCGGGCCGGTCCGCCAGCGGATCCAGCGCCGCCGGCCGGATGCGCGCCGAGGGTTGGATGATCGTCCCGTCATCGTCGGGAATGGCCACCGGCGGCGCCGGCATCGCCGCGGCCGGGTCGTTCACCGCGATGCGCAGCGCCTCGGCGAAGGCGGATGCGGACGCGAAACGATCCGCCGGGTCCGTCGCCATCGCCTTCAGCACCACGGCATCGAGTGCCGGCGACAGGCCGGGCGCGTACGCCGTCGGCGGCTGGAAATCGCCCTTCAGCACGGCCAGCATGATCGCCGACTGGTTGCTGCCCTCGAACGGACGGCGGCCGACGAGCATGTGGAACAGCAGGACGCCGGCGGCATAGATGTCGCGCCGCGGTCTCCGGCGTCACCCCGCTGGATCAGTCCTCGCTGATCGACCTGACCGCGCGCGTGAGCGGGGGGCAGATCAGCTGGACCGCGCCGGACGGGTCGAGCAGCTGGGTGCTG
>NZ_DASZTJ010000114.1:0-4408 GCF_035548235.1 Rhodopila sp. | reverse complement strand
ACGGTCTGAAAACAGTTCCGGTATCGGATTGCCTAAGCCTTGGATAGGACCAATGTTCCTGTAATCCTCCCATTCCATATCGAATAGAATATAATATGGACAAAATACCAGTTTAATACCGATTATATCGCTATTATGTTCCATTAGCTAATCAGTTCCGATCTGATAATGTACGCTCCACTTTTCGTGATCGCCGCGGCGGGCATCACGCCATTGGCGGCGGCCCCGACGGCCGTTTCACCAGCATCGACGTCAGGTAATCCGCCACCGCTCGGATCCGAGCGGGCTGCAGTTTGCCGGGGGGAAGCAGCAGGAACAGGCTGGCTTCAGGCCGGCGCCAGCGCGGCAGGACCTGTTCCAGCCGCCCGCTCTCCAGCAGGTCGTCCAGCAGGAACTCGGGGGCGTCGGTGATGCCCAACCCCGCCAGCAGCGCCGGCATCGCCGCCTCCCCGTTGTTGACCCGAAGCGGGCCTTCGGGGCGGACCGACACCTCTTCGCCTTCGTCGTTGAGGAAGGTCCACGCCCCCCTGGTCTGCAGATAGGCGTAGCCGAAACAGGCATGGGCCATGAGTTCGGACGGGTGTTCGGGGCGTCCATGGCGGTCCAGATAGGCGGGGGCGGCGACCGCCACGCGCCGGATCGGCCTCAACCGCCGCGCCCGCAGGGAGGAGTCCGGCAGGTCGGCGATCCGCAGCGCCAAGTCGAAGCCCTCGGCCACGAGATCGACCATCGCATCGGTCAGCGACAGGTCGATCGAGATGTCCGGATATCGCGCCATGAACGCCGGCAGCAGGGGCGCGACCGCCCGCACCCCGAACGACATCGGGGCGGTCAGCCGCACGCGGCCGCGCGGGGACGACGCCTGTTCCAGCAGCGCCGCCTCCGCCGCCTCGGCCTCCGCCAGCAGCCGCCCCGCCCGGGCCGCCAGTTCGCCGCCCGCGTCGGTCAGGGTCAGGCGGCGGGACGTGCGGTGGAACAGCGGCGTGCCCAGCCGCCGCTCCAGCCGTGCGAGGGCCTTGGAGATGGTCGGCGGCGACAGCGACAGCGCCTTCGCGGCGGCGGTGATGCCGCGGGTTTCGACGACGGTGGCGAAGATCGCCATCGCTTCCATGTCCGGGAGCCTGGCCATAAGATTCCGAAATGGTGTGTTTCTATTGTTTCTATTTCTTAAGCTTCCGGCCGTCCATATCTGTAAGGCCCGAAGGAGATCGACATGCCCAAGGTACTGGTTCTCTATTATTCGACCTATGGCCACCTGGAGCAGATGGCCAACGCCGTGGCCGAAGGCGCACGGGCGGCAGGCGCGCAGGTGGACGTCAAGCGGGTGCCGGAAACCGTGCCCGAGGCGGTGGCCAAGGCGGCCCATTTCAAGCTCGACCAGGCCGCGCCGGTGGCGCAGGTCGCCGAGCTTGCGAACTACGACGCGATCGTCGTCGGCACCCCAACCCGGTTTGGGCGGATGGCCTCGCAGATGGCGGCGTTCCTGGACCAGGCCGGCGGGCTGTGGGCCAAGGGCGCGCTGAACGGCAAGGTCGGCGCGGCGTTCACCTCGACGGCGACGCAGCATGGCGGCCAGGAGATGACGCTGTTCTCCATCATCACCAACCTGCTGCATTTCGGGCTGGTCGTGATCGGGATGGACTACGGCTACCAGGCGCAAGGCACGCTGGAGGAGATCACCGGCGGCGCCCCCTATGGCGCCACCACGATCGCCGGCAGCGACGGCGCGCGGCAGCCGACGGAGCGGGAGCTGAACGGCGCCCGCTACCAGGGCCGGCGGGTCGCGGAGGTCGCGGCGAAGCTGGCCGGGTAGGGGGTGGCTGCCTGATCGGCGGCGGCGGGCTTGCCGGTTCGTCGTGGCCGCCCGTCCGCTCTCCGGCGATGAAGCGCGGATGACCGGCAGCAGGCCGGCGGGGGGCCGGACACCCTCTTGACACGGCGCGGCGCGATACCGCCAAATCGTCTCCAGACAAGGAGACGACCACGCGCTATCGCGCCCGCCACGATCGCCGAACTTGACCGCGCCGTTCGCGCCGATCATTCCTCCCGCTTCCCACGCCGGACCCTCCCGGCATGGCAAAGCGGAGCATTCGTCTTCATGAACGCCGTCCAGACCCCAGCGCCAATCGGTGAGGCAGCCGCCCGCAAGCGCCTGCACGTGATCACCTGGGGTTGCCAGATGAACGTCTATGACAGCGGCCGCATGGCCGACGTCCTGGCGCCCCTGGGCTACGCGCCGGCGGCGGAGCCGGATGGCGCCGACATGGTCATCCTCAACACCTGCCATATCCGCGACAAGGCGGCGGAGAAGGTGTTCTCCGAACTCGGCCGGCTGCGCAGGCTGAAAGAGGCGACCGGCAACCGCATGATCCTGGCCGTCGCCGGCTGCGTCGCGCAGGCCGAGGGGGCGGAGATCCTGGCCCGCGCGCCCTATGTCGATATCGTGCTGGGCCCGCAGACCTATCATCGCCTGCCGGAGATGGTCGCCCAGGCCAGCCGAGCGGCGGGGGCCGTGATCGAAACGGACTTCCCGCCGGAGGAGAAGTTCGACCACCTGCCCGACAGCGCCACGCCGCAGGGACCGACGGCGTTCCTGACGATCCAGGAAGGCTGCGACAAGTTCTGCAGCTTCTGCGTCGTGCCCTATACCCGCGGTGCCGAGGCGTCCCGCCCCGCCGGTGCGATCCTGCGGGAAGCCCGCCACCTGGTGGCGCAAGGCTCGCGGGAGATCACGTTGCTTGGCCAGAACGTGAATGCCTGGCACGGGGAGGCACCCGGCGCAGCGACCTGGGGCCTCGGCCGGCTGCTGCGGGAACTGGCGGAGATCCCCGGGCTGACCCGGCTGCGCTACGCGACCTCCCATCCCCGCGACATGGACGACGACCTGGTCGCCGCGCATCGCGACATCCCCAGCCTGATGCCGTTCCTGCACCTGCCGGTGCAGTCGGGATCGGACCGCGTCCTGGCGGCGATGAACCGCAAGCACACCGCCGACGACTACCGCCGCATCATCGACCGGCTCCGCGCCGCCAGGCCGGACCTGGCGCTGTCGTCCGACTTCATCGTCGGCCATCCGGGCGAGACCGACGCGGATCACGAAGCGACCATGGCGCTGGTGCGCGATGTCGGCTTCGCCCAGGCATACAGCTTCAAGTATTCGCCGCGGCCGGGCACGCCCGCCGCCGGGGCGCCGATGCAGGTGGCCGAGGACGTCAAGGACAGCCGCCTGCAAGCACTGCAAGCGCTGCTGCGCGAACAGCAGGCCCGCTTCGGCGCCGGCTGCGTCGGGCTGGACATGCCTGTGCTGTTCACCGGACCGGGCCGCCACCCGGGACAAATCGTCGGACGGTCACCATATCTTCAACCAGTACACGTATCGGGCGGTGCAAACCTTGTTGGTACCGAATCGATCGTGCGAATCGTTGCGTCTCATCCAAACTCACTCGCGGGAACCCTTGTCCAGGAGAGACAGATAGCTTGACCTACATCGCCCCCAACCAGACATCCGGCGCTTCGGCTCGTTCTGGCGAGAAGGCCATCACCCTCCAGTTCAACAACAACAGCCTGTTGCCCCTGCTTCTGGGGGATCACGACCGGCACCTGGTGCGGATCGAGCAGGCGTTGGGGGTCCGGTTGTCGTGTCGGGGGAACCGTGTGGCGATCGCGGGCGACGCGTCCCGGGTGGAGGTGGTGCAGGGCGTGCTGCAAGGCCTGTGGCGCCGGCTGGAAAGGGGTGAGGTCGTGGGACGGGCGGAAATCGAAACGGCGATCCGGATGGCGGACACGGAAACCGATCCGCGCCTGCCGCTGTCCGACCTGCCGGCGATCCGCACCCGCCGCGGCGCCGTCGCCGCCCGCTCCTCGGGCCAGGCGGCGTATATGGAGGCGCTGACCGATCACGAAATGGTGTTCGGCGTCGGTCCGGCCGGCACCGGCAAGACCTACCTGGCCGTCGCGCAGGCCGTCGCCATGCTGCAGGCCGGTAAGGTCGACCGTATCGTGCTGACCCGACCCGCCGTCGAAGCGGGCGAACGCCTGGGCTTCCTGCCCGGCGACCTGAAGGAGAAGATCGACCCCTACCTGCGGCCGCTCTACGACGCGCTGCACGACATGATGGGCGCCGACCAGGTGATACGCCGCATGACCAACGGCGAGATCGAGGTCGCCCCCCTGGCGTTCATGCGCGGCCGCACCCTGTCGCATTGCTATGCCATCCTGGACGAGGCGCAGAACACCACGCCGATGCAGATGAAGATGTTCCTCACGCGCATGGGCGAGGGGACGCGGATGGTCGTCACCGGCGACCTGAGCCAGGTCGACCTGCCGGCCGGCATACGGTCGGGACTGCGCGACGCGCTGGAGACCCTGGAAGGCGTGCAGGGCATCGCCGTCACCCGGTTCGAGGCGC
>NZ_DASZTJ010000113.1:0-28307 GCF_035548235.1 Rhodopila sp. | reverse complement strand
CGTGCCGGAATGGAAGGTCCGCTGACCGCCGGACCGGCGCCACGCCCCAGCCGACGAGCCGCGCCCTGGAACCTTGCTTCGCTTCTGCTGCTGCCGGCGGGGCTGCTGCTGATCGCGTTCCTGGCGGTGCCGCTCTGCGCGATGGTGTGGCTGAGCCTGACGCCCAACAACCTGGTGCATTTCCAGGGCCATGGTCTCGGCAACTACGCCTATCTGCTGGCCAAGCCGTATTACCGGCGGGTCGCGCTGCGCACGTTCCGCATCGCCATCGAGGCGACGGTCGTCGCGCTGCTGATCGGCTATCCCACCGCCCTCGCCCTGCGCGCCGTTGCGGCGCGGGTCGCCGGCGCCATCACGCTGGCGATGACCCTGCCGATCCTGTCCGGCCCCCTGGTCGTCGTGCTCGGGTGGATGATCCTGCTGTCCGACGGTGGCCCGGTCTTCGCCCCGCTGGCGCGATGGGACTTGATCCCGCGCTTCGGCCTGCTGGGGTCGGAGACCGGGATCGTCATCGGCATCGTCCATTTCGTGCTGCCGTTCGTCGTGCTGTCGCTGGCCTCCGTGCTGCGCAACATCCCCGCCCCGCTGCTGGAGGCGGCCAGCAGCCTGGGTGCCGGCGCCTGGCAGCGCTTCGTCCAGGTGATCCTGCCGCTGAGCCTGCCCGGCGTGCTGTCCGCCGCGGTGATCGCGCTGTCGCTGTCCATGAGCAGTTTCATCGCACCGCATTACCTCGGCGGCCCGTCGGACCTGACGCTGACCACGCTGGTCGCGCAGTTCGTGCTGGCGACGTATGACGGGCAGATGGCGGCGGCGGTCTCGGTCGTGCTGCTGGTGGCGATGGCGGGGCTGATCCTGCTGCTGACCACCGGCCTCTCGCGGCGGCTGCGGCGATGACGGGGGGATCGATGGCCCGCGCCGCCGCCTATGCCTGGCTGGCGCTCGTCCTGGCGTTCATTCTCGCGCCGGCCGGCTTCGTCGTGTTCGACAGCTTCAACGCCGCCACCAGCTTCCCTTCGCCGTTCGAAGGGGCGACGCTGCACTGGTATGCCGCTTTGGCGGAGCACCCTGAATTCTTGTCCTCCGCCTGGACCAGCGTGGAGCTGGCGGTGCTGGCGGCCTCGATCGCCACGGTTGCCGGGTTCCTGGCGGCCTGGGGGCTGGCCGGAGGCCGCATCCCCGGACGGGACGCGATCACCACGACGCTGATGGGGCCGCTGCTGGTCCCCGAACTGGTCGTCGGCCTGGCCATCCTGCAGATCGTCGGCGCCCTGCATCTCTCGCTCGGCCTGCCGGTTCTGGTGGCCGCGCATGCGGTGTTCGTGCTGCCGATCGCGCTGCGGCTGTCGCTGTCGGGCTTCGCGGCGTTCGACCTCGCCCTGGAGGAGGCGGCCCGCGACCTCGGCGCCCGTCGGTGGCAGGTGCTGTGGCATGTGACGCTGCCGCTGCTGCGGCCCAGCGTGACGGCCGGGTTCGTGCTGTCGGCGGTGCTGTCGTTCGTGAACCTGCCGCTGTCGATGTTCCTGACCACGGCGCAGACCTCCACGCTGCCGGTGATCGCCTTCGCCTACATGGAAAGCCGCATCGACCCCATGATCGCGGCCGTCGCCACGCTGGTGATGCTGGTTGCCGCCGCCATCGCCGTCCTGATCGACCGCGTATTGCGTATCCGCCTGACGGAGTGACAAGCATGACGGAACCTCGCCGCGACAAGATGCGCCTGGGGGCGTTCTTCCATCCGACCGGCAACCACGTCGCATCCTGGCTGCATCCGGCGTCCCAGATCGATGCCGGGACGAATTTCCGGCACTACGTGGAATTGGCGCAGATGGCCGAAGCGGCGAAGTTCGACCTGATGTTCCTGGCTGATTCGGCGGCGGTGCGCGGCGGCGACCTGCAGGCGCTGAAGCGCTGGCCGCAATACATGGCGTTCTTCGACCCGTTCACGCTGATGGCGGGCATCGCCGGGCTGACGCGGCATATCGGCTTGGTCGCCACCGCGACCACCAGCTACAACGAACCCTACACGCTGGCGCGCCGCCTGGCGTCCCTGGACCACATGAGCAACGGCCGGGCCGGCTGGAACGTCGTGACGTCGTCCAACCCGCTGGAGGCGCTGAACTACGGTCTGAACGGTCATCCCGACGCCGACTACCGTTATGAGCGCGCACAGGAATTCAGCGATGTCGTCAAGGGGCTGCTGGACAGCTACGACGACGATGCCTTCGTCCGCGACCGGGCGACCGCGGTTTATTTCGATCCCGCGAAGCTGCATACGCTGGACCACAAGGGCCGGTATTTCACCGTCAGGGGACCGCTGAACACGGCGCGTCCGCCGCAAGGCTATCCGGTGTTCGCGCAGGCCGGCATTTCGGACGCTGCACGTGAGATGGCGGCACGGCAGGCGGAAATCGTTTTCACTCCGCTGCATTCGATCCCGATGGCGCAGGAATTCTACCGCGACCTGAAAGGCCGAGCGGCGAAGTATGGGCGGGCGCCGGACCACATCAAGCTGATGCCGGGGCTGAACCCCGTGGTAGGCGACACCGCCGCGGAGGCCGAGGAGAAACACCGGTACCTGCAATCGTTGATACACCCCGACGTCGGGCGGGCCCTGTTGAGCAACGCCCTGGGCGACGTGGACCTGTCCTCGGTCGGCGAAGACGAGCCATTGAGCCCGCCGGTACGGGAGGCCGCGCTGAACAGCGGCCGCTCCGATGCGATCCTGGTCGTCAACACGATGGAGCGCGAAGGCCTGACCCTGCGCCAGATGTATCAGCGCTATGCCGGCGCCCGGGGCCAACGCACGGTGAAGGGCACGGCGGTGCAGATCGCCGACGAGATGGAGACGTGGTTCCAGGCCCGCGCCGTCGACGGCTTCCTGGTGCAGCCTCCGGTGCTGCCGAGCGGGCTGGATGATTTCTGCCGCCTGGTCATTCCGGAACTGCAGAACCGTGGCCTGTTCCGCACCGAATACGAAGGCACGACGCTACGGGAAAACCTTGGCCTTCCCCGCCCTGCCAGCCGCTATGCCGGCGCGGGCGGGCCGAACCGCCGCCCGGAAGGATGATGACCCATGGCCCAGTCGGAAACGCTGCATCTCGCCGCCGATGTCTCGTTCATCCACACCGACCACCTGTGGCGTACGAAAGGATCATGGGTCGGATATCAATACTACGGTCCCGACTTCTATGAGGACATCGCCCGCATCGCCGAACGCGGCCTGTTCGACATGCTGTTCTTCGGCGACGCGGCGGAAACGCCCGAGATCTATGGCGGCAACTTCGATGCGGCGGTACGGCTGGGGATACGCTGGCCGAAGCACGACATGATGCCGATGATCCCCGTCATGGCACGGGCGACGCGGCATCTGGGCTTCGGCACGACCATGTCCACCACCTATCACCACCCGTTCCACGTCGCGCGGCTGTTCGCTTCATTGGACCACGTCACCGGCGGGCGCGTCGGGTGGAACGCGGTGACCTCGGCCTATAAGAACGAAGCCGCCAACTGGGGTTTCGACACGATGCCGCCCGCATCGGACCGCTATGACCGGGCGCGGGAACACGTAAAGGTCGTCACCGACCTGTGGGCCAGCGTGGAGGCCGATGCGATCAAGCTGGATCGGGACAACGGCGTCTTCGCCGACCCGTCGAAGGTCCATCTGCTGAATCATCGCGGCAAATACTTCAACGTCCGAGGGCCCTTGCCGGTGATCCCCTCGCCGCAGGGCCGGCCGATCATCATCCAGGCCGGGCAGTCGCCCGACGGAATGGACCTCGCCGCCCGCTATGCCGACCTGCAGTTCGTCGCCCGCCGCGGCCTGAAGAGCATGGCGGAGCATCGCGCGACCCTCGACAAGCTGCTGGTCCAGCACGGGCGCGATCCGCGCGACCTGGGTTGCCTGTGGCTGACCCGCGTGCAAACCGGACACACGGAGGCGGAGGCACGGGAAAAGGAGAAACGCTTCCTCGACCAGGTGCCGCCCGAGGCCGGGCTGATCGAATTGTCGTTTCATTTCGGCGTCGACTTTTCCCGCATCCCCGGTGAGATGCGGCTGGCCGACGCGGCGGAACTGGTGCGCAAGGAACAGGTCCATTGGGGCAGCTTCCTGGAGATCATCGACACCGAACCGCCGCAGACCACGGTCGCCGAGATGGGCCGCCGCTTCATCGGCGAACGCGCGTCCCATATCGTCGGGGATGCGAAACAGATCGCCGACCGGTTCGAGGAACTGCACGACGCCGGCGGCCGGAACGGCGGGATCATCCTGTCGAAAAGCTTCGCCGCACCCGGGATGCTGCGCGATTTCGTCGAGCTGGTCGTTCCGGAACTGCAGCGGCGCGGGCTGGTGAGGACCCGATACGCCGGGACCACCCTGCGGGAGAACCTGAATGCCTGACGGCCAAGCCTGGCTTACACAAAAACGTTAACCCCTCGTTTACCGGTCCGGTCCTAGGCTGCCGCATCAGCATTCGGTGAGCCTTGTGCATATCGCCGTCGTCATCCCCGCCTTCAACGCCGCGGCGTGGTTACCGGCCTGCCTGGCGTCGCTGCGCGCCCAGACGGAGGCGGACTGGTCCGCCATCGTCGTCGATGACGGCTCCGCCGACGACCTGGCCGCTGTCGTCGCCGCGGAGGCGGATTCGCGCATTTGCCTTGTCCGCCAGCCCAACGCCGGCGTCTCCGCCGCCCGCAACCACGGAATCCGGGTCGCGCTCGGCCGCACCGGCAAATGGCGGGCGGAGGCGTTCCTGTTCCTCGACTCGGATGACTGGCTCAGCACGGACGCGCTGGCCCGGCTCCGCGACGCCCTGCAGGCAGCGCCCTGGGCGGTCGCGGCCGCGGGTGGCCATGCCTTCGTCCAGCCTTGCGGCCGTTGCCGGCGCATCGCCCCACCCCGCTCCGGCTGCCTGCTGGAGCGGTTGCTGGTCCGCAACCTGTTCGTCAACGGTGGCCAGTTGCTGATCTGCCGGGAGGCGATCGAGGCCGCCGGCCTGTTCCATCCTGACCTGTCGTTCGGCGAGGACTGGGAATACTGGACCCGCCTGGCGACATTGGGGGAGTTTGTCTCCCTCCGCCGTCGTTCCCCCGTTCTTTTCGCGCGGGAGCGGGAGGACAGCGCCTATCGCCGCCTGGCGACCGCCCCCCAGCAGGCCGAGGCGGTTTTGCGCACCATCCATGCCAATCCCGAACTGAGGGGGCGGTTCGGGGGGACGATGCTGGATGTGCTGCGTCGGAAGGCAGAGGCAGAGGCCGCCTGGATCATCGGCCGCGAGCGCATCCGTCACGGCGAGCGGCGAGAGGGCCACCGCTGGCTGCGGCAATCGGTCCGTCGCGCGTTCAGCCCCAAGCGGGCGATGTTGCTGGTGCTGGCGCCGCTCCGGATGGGGCCGTTCCGGCCCTACCGTTTCGGCAACCCGCCGCCCTCGGCATGGATGCGCGCCAAGAGGCTCGCCACAATCTTGCCATGAATCGGCCGCTACCGGGTGGGTAATCGGCCCTTATGGACTATCTTGACTGTGATTGACAGCCCCTAGGGATTCTGTGCCAACTATTAGGTGCAGTCGCCCTTTGGCTCCAATGTCCGGGATGTCCCCGACACGGCCCCCGGACGGTCCAACGGCCCGATTGCCGCATCGCGTCATTTTACACGGTGCCAGTACGGAGACGACCAGTTATGGCTACCGGGACGGTCAAGTGGTTCAACACCACCAAAGGCTACGGATTCATCATGCCGGAAGATGGCGGCAAGGATGTGTTCGTTCACATTACGGCAGTGCAGGCAGCCGGCCTGCGTGGCCTGAATGAAGGACAAGTCGTCAGTTTCGAGGTCGCGATGGAACGGGGGAAAGCCGCCGCGACGAATCTGCGCCCGGTCTGACCGGCGGACTAGCTTGGCGAAGCGGGCAACGGCCTCCGCCCTTGCCCGTCACTATCAGGAGGACTGAGACCATGGCCGTCGGAACGGTAAAATGGTTCAACGCAACGAAGGGTTACGGCTTCATCATGCCCCAAGACGGCGGCAAGGATGTCTTCGTGCATATCACGGCGGTACAGGCGGCTGGGCTGAAGGGGCTGAATGACGGCCAGAAGGTCAGCTACGAAGTCGCCATGGAGCGTGGGAAGGCGGCGGCGACGAACCTTAAGCTGGCCTGACCACCGGTCCGGCCTGGGTTTCGCCTGGCCCCGGCCACAGGCCGCGTGTGATTGCGGCCGCGGCAGCAATGCCGCGTCCGCCAAGGCCAGAACAACAGGCTAGGCGTTCATGTTCTCCCTCCATGACTTGGAAGACGCGGCCATCCTGGTGCATGCGCATCTTGGGCCGTCTCCGGCCCTTGCCTGGCCGCTGCTCGCGCGGCGCACCGGCGCCGAGGTATTCGTCAAGCATGAGAACCATTTGCCGACCGGCGCCTTCAAGGTGCGCGGCGGGGTCGTGTACGCCGATCGCCTGACCCGCGACGGAACCGCCGGGCGCGGATTGATCTCTGCGACGCGGGGCAATCACGGCCAGTCGCTCGCCTGGGCCGGGCAGCGCTTCGGCATCCCGGTCACCATCGTCGTCCCCTTCGGGAACAGCACCGAGAAGAACGCCGCGATGACCGCCTTTGGCGCGCGGCTGATTGAACACGGCGCGGATTTCGAGGAAGCGCGCGAGGAAGCCGATCGGCTTGCCGCAGCCGAGGGACTGACCTTCGTCCCGTCTTTCGCGCCACCGCTGATGCGGGGTGTCGCGACCTATGCGCTTGAACTGTTCCGGACAGTGCCCGACCTGGACGCGGTGTACGTGCCGATCGGCCTCGGGTCGGGGATCTGCGGGACGATCCTGGCCCGCGACCTGCTCGGCCTGAAGACACGGGTGATCGGCGTGCAGAGCACCGGCGCGGATGCCTATGCCCGGTCCTTCGCCGCCCGCACGGTGGTGCCCGGCAACCGGGCCGAGACCCGGGCGGACGGCATCGCCGTGCGCCAGCCCGACCCGGACGCCCTGCGCATCATCCTGGCCGGCTGCGAGCGGATCGCCACGGTCCCCGACGACGCCATCGCCGCAGCCATCCGCGCCTATTGGACCGACACGCACAACCTGATCGAGGGCGCCGGCGCCGCCCCCCTCGCGGCCCTGATCGCCGAACGGGAACAGATGCGCGGCAAGCGGGTCGCCCTGATCGCCAGCGGGGGCAACCTCGACATGACGCTGTTCCGGATGTGGGTTGCCCAGGAGGTTGCCGAAGGGGTTGCCCAGGGGGCTGCCGAAGGGGTCACCAAGGGGGGCACCAAGGGGGGCACCGGCTGATCGGGGTGGTCTCGCGGACAGTTTCAATTACGTTCACAATATGTTACATCAAGCCACGGCGGGGAAACCAATATCTGTGTCAGCACGGTATCCTACGCCGGAGTTCAGGGAGCATTTCGATGAACCGCGCGGTCCCCGCTATCGGACTGGTCTCCGTCCTGGCATTGAGCGCCTGCGCCGTTGCCCCGCCGCAGGGACCGACGGTGATGGCGCTGCCCCCGGCAGGCAAGTCATTCGAGGCGTTCCAGCAAGATGACGCCGTTTGCCGCGGCTTCGCACAGCAGCAGACAGGTGGTGCTTCGGCATCCCAGGCTGCCACCAACAGCGCGGTCGGCAGCGCCCTCCTTGGTACTGCGCTTGGCGCCGGCGTCGGCGCGGCGCTTGGTTCGGTCGGCGGTGCGGTGGGCGCGGGCGCGGCGATCGGCGGCGCGACGGGCCTGCTGGCGGGCACCGCGATCGGCGCGGGCAACGCCCAGGCAGCCGGCGGCAGCATCCAGGCTCGATATGACACCGCGTATACGCAGTGCATGTACGCGAAAGGCAATACGGTGCAGAGCGCGCCGAGTTATGCCTATGGTTATCCGGCCGGCTCCTACTATCCGGCGCCTTACGCCTATGGCCCCGCATATTACGGTCCGACCGTGGTTGTCGGCGGCGGCTGGGGATGGGGTGGCGGCTGGGGTTGGCATCATCCGTGGGGATGGCACGGCGGCTGGGGCTATCATCACTGGTAGCCGCCTTCAGCCAGGCCCACGCCCAGGCATGTCCGCACCCGCCCTTTCAAGCACCTGACCCGAAGCCGTCATGGCCGGGCTCGGCCGGGCTATGTTTCTTCCCCAAGGTATGGGATGGCCGGTCGAGCCGAACCATGACGAGACCGCCCACGGCGAGACCGCCGGGCCAGGACGCGACGGGCGCCGGCGGATCCCCGCAATGCGCCCGTCACGGGACGCCGGTCAGCGCGTAAAGCCGGAGATCTCGTCCTCGGCCCAGGAGATCACCTGCGGGATCGTCTGCCCCTCCTTCAAGCGTGCCATGATCTGGTTGTGGACCGCGCGGTTGTAGATCTGGACGGCGACGTCAGGCGAAGCCTCAGAGGCGGTGAGCGACGGAATCTGGCCGCTCGCCTGTCGGAGCGGGTAATTGTAGACCGTCCCCACCGGCGGAGCGACGGTTTCCCACACCTTGAAATCGGTCAGCTTCGCATAGGGCGGCAGGTCGTAGCCGTCGCAGGCGATCTCGCGTGCCTCGATATTCTCCCGCTGCATCAGGTACACCAGCAGGTCCTTCGCGGCACTTTTGTTCTGACTGAAATTATAGACGCCCCAGAAGTATTGCTGCGTGGGAACGAAACGTCCCTTCGGCCCGGCCGGTGCCGGGAAGGTCCAGCAATCGGCGGCGACTTTGGGGGCGTCGCGCTTGGCGACCGCCCAGGCCGACGGCGGATTGAAGATCAGTGCCGACTTGCCGGAAATCAACGCGCGGTTGTTCGATGCATCGTCGTAGCTGACGGCATCGGCCGGATAGAATTTCACCAGCCGCTGCGCGAACTCCATCGCCTGGCGCGTGCCATCCGATTTCAATTGAGACTTGCCCTCCGCGTCGATCAGGGCGCCGCCGAAGGCCGAGAACAGCGCGCCATGCAGGTCGGTGCCGTCGGTGTTGCCGCCGCCGCCCATGCCCATGGAGAACGTCATGCCCCCCTTCTGCGCCGCTTCGGCGTATTTCAGGAAATTCTCCCACGTCCAGGCGTCCTGCAGCGCATTGTGCTCGTCATGCGTGGGATACATCGCCTGCAGGTCCAGCCCTTGCTCCTTGAACCAACTGATCCGAGCGCAGGGCGGCTTGGTCTGGGTACCGTTGCTGGCGGGGATTGCGACCCAATGCCCCTTGTTGTTGGCCAGGTAGGTCGCGATCTTGTTGACGTCGCCGTTGGCCGCCTGCAGTTGCTTCATCTGGTCGTCGACGGGATCGAGCGAGTCAGCGTAATTCTGCACGTCCCAGCTGATGAATGTCATGATGTCATGACCGGTCTTGGCCTGGGTCTCCGCCGCCGGCGTCAATTGCAGCTTGGTGCCCGTGGTGGTGATGAAGTCAGCCGTCACCTCGACCTTGTTCTTATCGGCCCACGCGTTGATCTGCTTCGTCATGATATCGTTGGCACCCGGGACCCAATGGTCCCAGAACCCTGCGTTCAGCTTCCCCGCGGCGCCGGCGGTGCGGATATGCACCAACGGCAACGCCGTTGCCGCCGCGGCGAGCTTGAGCGCGCGGCGGCGTGGAATCGTCACGGATCGTCCCATGTATGTCTCCCTATGACGCCGCCCATCGAGGGGTCGGCTTTTATTCTGCGTCGGCACCCTTTTCATGGGTGTGACGACAGATTACGGCATGGGACGGACTTGTGAACTCAAAATCGCCAAGCAGCACGCCGACTGGCATGATTTTTTGGCAATGAACGTTACCCGAGGAGCTTGCTCAGATTCGACGCCATCTCCCCGCTGGAAAGATCGGCGCGAACCGGCGCGACGAAACGTCCGTCGCTGTCCATGAGGTACAGGACCGAGCTATGGTCCATCGAGTAATCGTCAGGCCCCGGCCCGGTGGGATGTTTCGCGTAATAGACGCGATACTCCTTCGCGACCGTGGCGATTTCATCGGGCGTGCCGGTCAGGCCCACGAACTCCGGACCGAACGCAGCGGCGTACTGCTTCACCACGGAGGCGGTGTCGCGCTCGGGATCGACCGTGATGAACAACGGCACGATCTTCTTCGCTTTCGCACCAAGCTTGTCCAACGCGTCCGCCACCGCGTTCAGGGTTGTCGGGCAGACATCGGGACAGTGTGTATAGCCGAAATAGACCAGCATGTATTTACCGCGGAAGGTCTTGTCCGTGACGGTCTTGCCGGCGCCATCCTGCAGGGTGAACGGCCCGCCGATGCCGATCCCACCGCTTCCGTTGTCGCTCAGCCACATGAACGCGCCGGCGCCGATCAGGAGCACCGCGAGGGTCATGCCCATCACGGCATACAGGATCATCGGCGAGGATTGCCGGGGCTTAGTGGTATTCATGTCCGCCTCCAAAGGCCGCGGCCATCGGTCTCATGATGACGCCGCGCGCGATATCAACCAGTTGTCCGTGGATATGCCAACCGCTGGTATGCCAGCCGCTGGTATGCCAGCCACCGGGGCGGTCTGACCAGTGAACGGCCCGTAACCAGCGCTTGCATAACCAGCGCTTGGATCACCACGCCTTGGGATCGACCAGGACAACGACGCCGGCCTGACCGGCTTCCGATCGATGGCCGGCATCCCGCTCGCGAGCCAGCCGGCAGCGAGGACGATGCCGCAGCCCAGCAGCGCCTCGGTCGCGACGGACAGGCGCAGCGGGCCGGCGCGCCCATCGGCCGCCAGCCGGTCGGTCAGCCAAAGCCGGTTGAGCAGCGCCAGTCCGAGCGCGGCGGTGAACAGACCCAGCTTCAGCAGCACGATATGCCCGTATGGCGTGCCGACAAGGCCCGGTACGCTGCCGACCAGGGTGATCGCCTGGATCGTGCCGGTCACGCCGATCACCAGCACGCAGGCGAGGCCGATCGGCGTGAACCGCTCGCACACCGCCGCACCATCCGCCGGCGCCAGTTTGCCGACGGACAGGAACAAGGGCAGCAACGACCCGAACCAGATGCCGGCGGCGGGAAGGTGCAGCGCCTCGGCGACCAGCGGCGCGCCGTCGCCCTCGGCCGCGCCGGCATGGGCCATCAGCCCTTGCAGGGCGGCGGCGAGTACGATGAACCCCAGCGCCGGCCAGCGCCACCATCGGAACGCCAGGCCGCCGAACAGCAGCAGGGCAAAACGCGCCATCATCACCTGGCCGAAACGCGTGGCCTCGGCGACCAGCGGCAGGGCTCGCAGGGTCTCCGAGACCGACGCGGCGCCGGCCATGCTGGCCGCTTCGACCGCCAGCCAGAGGCCGCCGGCTGCGATCGCCAGGACCAGACTGACCCAGCCCAGGCGGTCCACCCGTCCGCGCAGGGACGCCGGGATGTCCGAAGCGGCCGGCAGGACCAGGGTCCGGAATGCCGCCACCCCCAGGAACGACAGCATTCCGGCCAGGTGCAGGCCGCGCGACAGGATGATCGCGGCCTGCATTCAGGGACTGACGGTGAAGGTGAAGTGGCCCTCCGTCTTGTGCGTATCGACCGAGACCACATGCCAATCCACCGTGTAGGTCCCCGGCTTCAGCGGTTTCAGCGGAACCACCAGAGTCCGGCCGCCGTCCCGTGCCACCGGGGCGCCGCCGGTGACAGCGGCACCGGCGGCGTTGGTGACGGCGACGTGGCAGAACATCGGTTCCACCTCTTCCGTATAGGTCAGCATCAGGGATTTCGGCGCGCTGGCCACAGCGGACCCGACGGCGGGCGTGGCGCGTTCCAGGAACGCATGCGCGTAGGCCGGGGTGAAGGCCGGCGTACCCATAAGGCACGCCAGGACCAGGAGGATCAACGACCGGTACATGGCCTCAGAACCAATCCACGATCGGCTTGCCCAGCGAGTGGGAGAACAGATCGTCGAAATAGAGATGGAACTGCGCGATCACCCCCAGATGCGACCCCGTGGCCCGGTTGCCGGGGACCAGCATCTCCACTGCCAGGGCATAGTCGGTCGCCGTGTAGTTCAGCCCCACTCCCCACAGATAGGTCGTCGGAGAGTCGTTCGGTTTCGAGGCCGGCGACGTCCAGGCCAGCTCGACCACCGGGGTCAGCCGGTTGACGAACTCGGGGAACCCATAGTCCTTCACCTGGGTCGACAGGTAGCGCAGGCTGTATTGCAGCGACAGCCCGCCCTCCCAGCCGTTCGAGATGCCGTTGTTCTCGGCGCCGGTGGCCGGGTCGACCTTCAGCTTCTTGTCGGCGATCGTGTACCCAAGCTCCCCCGTCAGGGCCAGCGGTCGCAGCAGCGGCACCGGGATGTCGCCGAAGCCCTTGGCGAAATAGATGGTGGGCGTCGTCGAACTGCTGTCGTCGTTGTCCAGCACTGCGCCGTTCGTGCCGTTGGCGCCGGTGCGGGCGAAGGCCCGGGACACGCCGATGGAGATCATCGTCTCATGCTTGTCGTTGACGAAGATCTTGTCCTTCAGCGTGATCTCCAGGTTGTTCCAGCCATTGGCCGTCTTGTCCCCTGGCCGGGTGAGCCAGGCGTATCCGTAGTTCAGCGCAAAGCCGAAGTTCTCGGTGATCCGCTTGTCCCACTCGAAGCCGAGGCCATACGCCGCCCCGGCAGGGCCCGACTCATTGGGCTGCGGCAGGAAGCTGAACGTGGGAAGCGCCGCCTCGTCGGCGACATTCGCGTCGTCGATCAGCAGGGTGGAGATGAACAGGTGATTGCCCGCGAAACCGTGGGCATGGGCGTGCGGGGCAGCGGCGATCAGGGCCGCGAGCCCGACGGGAACAAAAACGTATTTCATGACAATCCTGAAGCGGCCGGTTCGGCCGGAATGACGGACGGATGGCGGCGCGGCCGGATACGAGGAACGGCCCCGGGCGCTCAAGAGGCCTTCAAGAAAGGCCTCGGAGACGCCCAAGGACGCGTCCCCCTGGCGCACCCTTGGCGCACCGCGACGAAAAGCAGCCGACGTCAGGCGGAAGGTGGCGCTCGGGGTTGCCCCGGCAGGCGCGGAACGGGCGGCGCCGTCGCCTGCACGAACGGCGCCGGCGCATGAAGGACAAGCCTGGAACCTGGCGGCCGCACCGCCGGCACGTCCGGCAGCGCTACCGCCGCCGCGGCATGCAGCGCGAGACAGAACGGACAGACCAGGCAGTCGAGGGGCGGCGCCCTATGATTCGACCCGTCCGAGGCCGGCTGCGGATGGCACAGCGTCTCGGTCGAAAACACCGCCGCGACCGGATCGGGTTTCGGCACGGTCGTGCCCAGGGCGATCTGCACCATGAGCGCGACCAGCGCCGCAAGCAGCCCCGGAAAACGGCGGGCCAGGATCATGGTGCGGGGAGCGGCGGGCCGGCACTCGCCGCGAAAGGACACAGCACGCGCCGTTTTGAAAGAGGCCACGGGGACCGGTCGCGATCGATATCGGCGCCATCCGGCTTCACGGGACGCTTCACCCCCAACTGCGGGATCCATCCCGCTTTCGCCACCTGTTATGACCCAGGCCTGTCCCTCGATCAATCCGCGGCGTGGCTATTCGGCGGCCGGCTTCAGGTGTTCCTGCAAGCGGGGCATCAGTTCCACCAGGTTGCACGGGCGGTGGCGGTTATCGAGCTGATACACCAGGATGTCGTCCCAGCCATCCTTCACCGCCCCGGTGCTGCCGGGCAGCGCGAACAGATAGGTGCCGCCGGCCACGCCGCCGATCGCGCGCGACTGGATCGTGGAGGTGCCGATCTTCTGGTAGCTCAGCATGCGGAACAGTTCGCCGAAGCCCTCGATGCGCTTGTCCAGCACGCGGTCGAACGCCTCCGGCGTGACGTCGCGGCCGGTGACGCCGGTGCCCCCGGTGGTGATCACCACGTCCACCGCCGGATCGGCGATCCAGCGGCGCAGATGTGCTTCGATCGCACTGGCGTCGTCCTTTTCGATCACGCGCTCCGCCACGCGATGGCCGGATTTCGCGATCCGCTCCGCCAGGGCGTCGCCCGAGGTATCGTTCGCCGCCGTGCGGGTGTCGGAGACCGTCATGACCGCGATGTTCACCGCGATGAACGGACGGGAATCATCAAGACGCGCCATCGCCTGTCCCTCCGCCGCGCCGGGGATGGAGGTCAGTGAAGGACCGGAGCGGCCGCCATCATCTTGCGCTTCCGCCCGTCATCCGTGAAGCGTGGAAACTCGCCGGCGGCCAATTGGTCCAGGCTGGGCGCTGGGACGTGCAGCCGCGCGGCGTAGATCCAGGAATACACCAGGGCGGTGGGGACGAAGGCGCGGGTCTCCGCGACCGGGATCGTCTCGATGAACATCAGCGGATCGTCGCCGTCGCGCATGTCGGCCTCCCAGCGGGCCAGCGCGCCGGGTCCGGCATTATAGCTCGCCAGCAGCCGCATCAGGTCCTCATCGACCCCGTCCTGGCGCGCGAGGACGGTGATGTAGCGCTGGCCGATATCGAGGTTGACCTCAGGCTCGTGCAGCCAGCTCAGGTCGAAATAGTCGGAGCCGGTGATGGATTCCGCCGTCGCCGGCATGATCTGCATCAGGCCATGCGCGCCGGCCGGCGACACGGCGGTGGTGTCGAAATTCGATTCCAGCCGGGTCAGCGCATAGACCAGCGCCGGATCGACGTGAAACCCACCGGCGGGACGCAGTTGCGGCACGGGGAAGCGCAGTTCGTCATAGCGGACGCCTTCGGCGGCCTGGAGCAGGTCCGCCATCTGCGCGGCGAAATCGATCAATTGCGCGGCCGAGGCCACCAGCAGCAGCGACCGCGCGAAGGTCGCACTGGCCTGGGCCTGCGGCCAGAGCAGCCGCAGTTCCGCCTCCGCCCGGCTGGTCTGGCCGATCTGCAGCAATGCGAAGGCGCGCCGGCCCGGCGCGGTGGCGCCGACCGCATCCGCGTCCGCCTGCGACACCAACTGACCGCTGGGAACGATGCCGGTCGGCAAGCGCAGCATGCGACGGGCAAGGAAGCCGTGGAACGTCAGCGGCTGATCGGCCGCGACATGCAGCCATTGCGTGGTGCCGGCGGCATCGTGCAGCCGCCGCGCGGCGCGCGAGGCCCAGAACGCCGAGGCCGCCCGCAGCGATGGCGTCGTCATCGCGGCGTTCGCCCCGCCCGCGAACATCGTCAGCGCCAGGTCCATCCGGTCCTGCCGCCAAGCGGCAAGACCGGCGATGTAATAGGCCAATGTCGGCCGGCTGTTCTCGGGCGTGTCGCGCAGCACCGCGTCGGCAATGCGCAGCGCCTCGTCATCGCGGTTCGCAATGAACGCGGCCTGCGCCACCTCCGCCCGCAACTCCGCTCCATAGGCCGGCGACAGCCTGGGGCGGGACGCGACCAGCCGCAACGCGCTGGCGAAGGCGCCCTTTCCCGCCTGGTCCATGACCCTGCCGTCGAGGGCCGGGTCGCGCGCCAGGGTGCGGTGGGGCTCGTCCTGGTTCTCCGGCACCGGGTCCGGCGCGGCGGAGCGGTCCAAGCCGCCAAGCTCCGGTTTCGACGGGACGGGCGCGCCCTTCGGCAGCTTCGTCCGCAACAGGGCAAAGATCGCCGGTGCATCGGCGCAATCGCCGTACTTCGCGAGCCAGTCGGTCAGCTCATCGACCGTGGAGCGGTGGAACCGGCCGAGATAGCGGTCCGCGAGGATCGGCCCCATCAGCACGGGATCCTCAAGCTGGTCGACGGCCCGCTGCGCCTCCGGGATGTTCCCCCGTCCCTGCATCAGGAAGATGCGCCGCGCCAGCGCCGCGTCGCTGGGGCGCAGCGGACGCGGCAGGCTGACGGCACCGCCGCGGCTGAAATGGGCGGATGCCCATGCGGCCTCATCGGGATAACCGATGCCTGCCACTTCCGTCGCTTTCGCTGCTGTCCCTTTGCTGCCTGACGATCCGGGCAAAGCTTGCCCATGCGCGGCGGACGAAAACGCCCCCACGATGATCGCTGCCCCGGCCAGGATGGCCTTCGCGGGCGGAAGCAGGGAGAGCGTTTGACCGATCCCTCGCATGCCGCTTCGCTAACCGCTACAGACATGAGACGCAACCCCACTCGTCGTGACATATCTCTATTTATGAGATGACTCACGGGAAAGTGGCGGATTACGGCCCGTTCATCTGTTCAAATATTTGTTGGTTTTGCATCCAACGCTCGGTGCAACTTCCGCAGGGCGCGCCATGCGTCCCGCCGCAGAGGCGGTTTCTTCAGAAGTTCGCCGGGGCTGGGCAAAACGAGCGCGGGGACCGGCGATGTCAGGCCCGGCGTCCGCAAGTCCACCCAATCCACTGGCGCCTGACGCCGCGGCGGCTGACCCAGCAGCGCCTTGGCCGCCACATTGCCCAGGATCAGGACATGGGCCGGTCCCAGCAGGGCGATCAGGCGATGCAGGAACGGCAGCAGCAGGGCGAGTTCAGCCGGATTGGCCGGCCGGCCGCCGGGGGGGCGCCAGGGGATCAGCGGGGTCAGCATCAGCGTCTCGCGCCGCAGGCCGATACTGCCAAGCATCTGGTCGAGGAGCTGGCCTTCAGGGCCAGCGAAGGGATGGCCGCCGCGGTCTTCCTCCCTCCCAGGGGGGTCGCCGATCAGAAGGACGGCGCTTTCCGGGTTGCCCTCGGCGAAGACGAGGTGACTGGCGGTCTGCTTCAGAGCGCAATGCTCGAACGCGGCAATGGCGGCGCGGAGGGCGTCCAGGGTCTGTGCCGCGCCGGCGGCCGCGAGGGCCTGTTCGCCGGGGGTGCCGGCGTGAGGGGGGCTGAGGGATGCGACGGGGGTTTCCGGCTGCACCCGAACCGCCGCCGGCCGGCTCGGCAGCAGCGGTACACGCTCAGGTTGCAGAAGGCGATCGACCGGATCGGTCACCAACGCTTCGTCGGCGCCCCATTCGAGCTGAAGGTGCAGCGCGGTCCAGTCGGTGTCGAGGGTCATGGGGCCTGGTGCATCGGCAACGAGGCAGCGGCGCGTCCTCCGCGATGGCACCCCTCCGCCCGCCACGACGGGAGGTGCGAGGGTGCCATACGGTCGCCCCTCCCGCCTCCCCTCACCCGACCAATGCCGCCCGGAACCGGTCCCGCTCGATATGCGGCACCAGGTTCTTCTTGCCGTCATGCGTCGCCGGGCCTTCCTTCACCCGGAGCAGGATGAAGGCCAGTCCTCCGCCTTCGCGCAGCAGGCGGCGGCCCTCGGCCAGGTCGGCTTCGGTGTTGATGACGTGAACGACCGGGAAGCCGCAGCCGGCGGCGATCACATCCAGCCGCACGCCGAGGCCGGTGTGGCTGTCCTGGTTGCCCGTCTCCCCATAATGGCCGTTGTCGACGCAGATGATGGTCAGGTTCGGCGGGTTCTGCAGCGCGATCGTGGCCAGCGCGCCGACGTTCATCAGCAGTTCGCCGTCGCCGGTGGCCACCAGCACGCGCTTCTTCGGCTGCGCCAGCGCCAATCCCAGGCCCATCATCGGGGCGGCCCCCATGGCGCCACCCAGGCCGAACAGACGCGGGCTTTCATGCGTCAGCGCCGACAGTTCCCACGCCGTGCCGGCCAGGCCGGCGACCATCAGGAAGTCGTCCGGGTTCTGGATCAACGCCGGCACCGCCTGGCGGCGGTCGAGCACCGCGTCCGGCAGCGTGGCGGTTTGCAGCTTGTTCAACTTGGCCATCTTGCTTGCTCCCGCCTTAGAATTTCTTCGCGCCGATCAGGCGCTGGCCCAACAGAACCGCGACCTGCTGGCGGCACTGGAACGCCATGGTGATCGCGGCGCTGACGCACGGGATCACATCGCCGGGGTGGTCCGCCCGCAGCACGATGACGCCCATCGCCTTCAGCACCGGCTCGACCGCCTGCCCCATGGCGAACTGCCAGGGATTGCCCTCCCCGAAATCGCCGCGCATCGACACCAGCGTCAGGAACGGAGAGCGGCAGCCCTGGGTGAGCGACAGCATGTTGATCGTGTTGCCCACGCCCGAGGACTGCATCAGCAGCACCGCCTTCGCGCCGCCGAGATCGGCGCCGACGACCTGGGCGACGCCTTCTTCCTCGGTCGTCAGGGGCACCGAGTGGACGTCGGGATCGGCCAGGGACCGGTCGATCAGCACCTTGTGCCCGGCGTCGGGCACATAAGCGAACTGGGTGACGCCGCTTTCCTTCAGCAGATCGTATAGGTGCGTCTGCCACGAGTCTTTCGTTTCGGTCATTGATCCATCCTAGTTCCGAACCAGCTTGCAGCCGCCCTTGTCGAGCGGCCGGAAGGCTTCATCGCCAGGTACCGTCGCGAGCACCTGGTAAACGTCCCACCGGGACTTCGATTCCCCGGGTGATTTCACCCGAAACGTGTACATGTCATGCACCGCCCTGCCATCCGGCCTTATCGTCACGGTACCGAAGAGGGCGTCGTGGATCGGTGCCTTGCGCATCTGTGCGACCACGGCCTCCCCGTCGATGGTCTGCGCTGCCTTGACGGCGTGCAGATAGGCCAGGACCTCGGAATAGACGCCGGCCTGGTTCGCCGTGGGCATCCTGCCGTTGAAGCGCTGGGCGAAGCGGCGGCTGAACGCGCGGGTGGAGTCGTTCAGGTCCCAGTAGAACGCTTCCGTCACCGTCAGGCCCTGGGCCGCTTTCAGCCCGATCGCGTCGACATCGACGATCTGCGTGAACAGGCCCGCCAGGATCTGCTTGCGGGTGAGACCGAATTCCGCCGCCTGCTTGACCGCGTTGATCAGGTCGGCGCCGGTATCGGCCAGCGCCACGACCTTGGCGCCCGATGATTGCGCCTGCAACAGGTAGGATGAGAAATCGGACGTTCCCAGCGGATGCTTCACCGATCCCAGCACCTTGCCGCCGAGGCCGGTCAAGGTCGCCGTCGCGTCACGCTCCAGCGCCGCACCCAAGGCGTAGTCGAAGGAAATGAAATACCAGCTATCCCCGCCTTGCTTCACGATGGCCCGAGCGATGGTGCTGCCGAGAGCGTAGGTGTCCATGGTCCATTGGACGGTGGTGGGCTGGCAGAATTTTCCCGTCAGGTCGGACGTGCCGACATTCGTTGCCAGGAAGGTACGATGCTTCTCGGCCATCACCGTGTTGACGGCGAGACCGACAGCGGAATTGACCGAGTCCGCCACTGCATCGACGCCGTCGCGATCGATCCAGGCGCGCACGATCCCGGTGCCGATATCGGGCTTGTTCTGGTGATCGGCGGCAAGGATCTGGACCTTGAACGGGCTGGGCGCCTCCGCGGCAAAGTCCTCGGCCGCCATCTGCGCGGCGACGACCGACCCGCGACCGGACTGATCGGCGAAGGGACCGTTCATGTCGTTCAGGATGCCGATCTTGACGATGTCGGGCATGGCTGCCGATGCGCGCACCGCCGGGAGGAACAGGGCCAGCGCCAGGACCGCCCACAGGGTCCGCATGATGGGTCTCCTTTCCCCGCTATTCATCCTCGCGGGTCTCGCCCCGCCCTCCTTCCTGTCGCGGTTCGGCCTGACTGAACCATGTTCCTCCTCGATCGTGTTCCCTGACGCGGGGAATGGCCCGGTCAGGCCGGGCCATGACGGCGGGCCGGGCCGTGACAGGGGCCGAACCGTCATGGAGAGGGTGGCCGAGGGTCATCATCGACACTTCCGGTATTACATCATCCGAAGCACGACGCCAGCACCTGCGCGAAGGCACGCGCCCTGTGGCTGACGGCGTGCTTGGCGTCCGGGTCCATTTCGCCGAACGTCGCCGTGGCGCCGGCCGGAACGAACATCGGATCGTAGCCGAACCCTTTGTCGCCGCGCGGCGGCCAGACGGCGGTTCCGTCGATGCGGCCGATGAAGGTCTCGGTATGGCCGTCGGGCCAGGCGAGGCAGAGCGCGGCGATGAACCAGGCCCGCCGGTCCGGATCGGCGCCGATCTTCCGGTTCACCTCGGCCATCGCCCCCGTGAAGTCCTTGGACGGCCCGGCCCAGCGGGCGGAATAGACCCCGGGATCGCCGCCCAGCGCGGCGACGCAGAAGCCGGAATCGTCGGACAGCGCGGGCAGCCCGCTGGCCGTGGCGGCAGCCAGCGCCTTGATCCTGGCGTTGCCGGCAAAATCGGGGGCGTTCTCCTCGGGTTCGGGGAGGCCGAGCGCACCGGCGGAGACGACTTCGATGCCGTGGGGACGGACCAGCGCCTCGATCTCTCGCAGCTTGCCCTTGTTGTGGCTGGCCAGGACCAGTTTGCCGCCGCTGGTGAGCTTGCGCGCCATCAGTCCCCCAAGACCTGGCGCTGCGCGGCGAACAGGGCGTCGGTGCCGGCGCGGGCCAGGGCCATCAGCGCATGGAACTGCGCCTCGTTGAACGCGGTCTTCTCTGCCGTCGCCTGGATCTCCACGATGCCGCCATCGCTCGTCATCACGAAGTTGCCGTCCGCCTCGGCGTTGGAATCCTCGGCGTAGTCGAGGTCCAGGACCGGCGTGCCCTCGACGATCCCGCAGGAGACGGCGGCGACCTGGCCGATCAGCGGGACGGCCTTCAGCACGTTCATCTTCACCAGGTGCCGGAACGCCAGCGACAGCGCGACATAGGCGCCGGTGATGGAGGCACAGCGCGTGCCGCCATCGGCGTTGATCACGTCGCAGTCGAGCGTGACCGACATCTCGCCCATCGCCTGGCGGTCGACGACGGCGCGCAGCGACCGCCCGATCAGGCGCTGGATTTCCTGGGTGCGGCCGGACTGCTTGCCGCGCGCGGCCTCCCGGTCGCCGCGGGTGTGCGTTGCGCGCGGCAGCATGCCGTATTCGGCGGTGATCCAGCCCACGCCCTGGTTGCGCAGGAAGGGCGGCACCTTGGCTTCCACGCTGGCAGCGCAGAGGACTTCGGTATTGCCCATGCGGATCAGGCAGGAGCCTTCGGCGTGGCGGGCGAACCCGGTCTCGATGGAGACGGCGCGCAGCGCGTCGGGGGAGCGGCCGGATGGGCGCATGGGCGAATTTCCTGTCTTGGCGGAATGGTTGTATCCGTGTGGCCGGAAAAAGATGCGCCTGCAAGGCGCGGGCAAGAGGAAGCAGCCATGACGGCGATCGAACGCGGCGGTATCGACTGCGACCTGCACCCCGCGGTGCCGAACCTGAAGGCGCTGTATCCGTACCTGACCGATCACTGGCGCGACATCGCCGTCCAACGGGGCATGAGCGAGCTGAACTCCATCGCCTACCCCGCCAATTCGCCGCTGACCGCGCGCCCCGACTGGCGGCCGAACGGTCAGCCGGCCGGATCGGACCTGGACCTGGTGCGGAAGCAGGCGCTGGACCCGTTCGGCACCAGCATCGCCATCGCCAACTGCCTCTACGGCGTGCAACTGCTGTTCAGCGAAGACATGGGCGCGGCGTTCGCCCGGGCGGTGAACGATTGGATGGCGAAGGAGTGGCTGGATCGGGAGCCGCGGCTGCGGGCGTCGATCGTGGTGCCGGTGCAGAACCCCGAGATGGCGGTGGACGAGATCGAGCGCCTGGCCCCGGACCGGCGCTTCGTGCAGGTGCTGCTGCTGGTGATGGGGGACATGCCGTTGGGCAAGCGGCATTACTGGCCGATCTACGCCGCCGCCGAACGCCATGGGCTGACGGTCGGCATCCATGCCGGGAGCGCCTACCGCCACCCGGTCACGCCGATCGGTTGGCCGAGCTATTACACCGAGGACTATGCGGCGCAGGCCACGGGGTTCCAGCAGGCCTTGTCCTCCCTGATCTGCGAGGGCGTGTTCGTGAAGCATCCCGACCTCAAGGTCGTGCTGCTGGAGTCGGGGTTCACCTGGCTGCCGGCGCATCTGTGGCGGCTGTCGAAGTTCTGGCGTGGGTTGCGGATGGAAGTCCCGTGGCTGGACCGGTCCCCGACCGAGGTGGTGAAGACCAATGTGCGCCTGACCATCCAGCCCTGCGACGCACCGCCCGACGAGGCCGGGCTGTTGAAATTGCTGGATCATCTGGAATCGGATGAGCTACTTTTGTTTGCAACCGACTACCCGCATTGGCAGTTCGACGATGACCAGGTGCTGCCGTCGGGCTTGCCGCCGGCGCTGGTTCGGAAGATCATGATCGACAACCCGAAGGCGACATATCCACGGCTATCGTAAAAAAGGCCACGCCATGAACGTTCAGGTCAAAGCCCGTCCGCTGCCGCAACCGGCCAATCAGTCCAAGCTGGCGACCGCCGACTGCGACATCCATCCCCAGCGTGCCAGCGACAAGGACCTGCACCCGTTCCTGGAGAAGCGGTGGATCGAGCACATGCAGATGTTCGGCTCCCGCCCGCGGCAGGCGTACCAGTCGGGGCCGGCCTATCCGAAAAGCCAGCCGTTCGCCTCCCGCCGCGATGCCTGGCCGCCGGGCGGGCGGCCGGGATCGTCCCTGCCCTTCCTGCGCGAGCAGTTGCTGGACGCCAACAACTGCGTGCTGGGTGTGCTGAACGCCACCGGCGACAACGGCCAGTCGTTCCAGAACCGGGCGTTCGGTGCGGCCGTGTGCCACGCGATGAACGAGTGGCTGATCGCCGAATGGCTGGAGCCGGAGCCGCGGCTGAAGGGCTCGATCGTCGTGCCGTACGAGGACGCCGAGGCGGCGGTGGCCGAGATCGAACGCTATGCCGGCGATCCGCGCTTCGTGCAGGTGCTGATGCTGAACCGCACCAGCGAACCGCCGGGGCAGAAGCGGTACTGGAAAGTCTATGAGGCCGCGGCCGCGGCGGGCCTGCCCGTGGGCGTTCACGCCTTCGGCTTCGGCGGCTACCCGGTCAGCGGGGGCGGCTGGCCGTCCTTTTACATCGAGGACATGGTCGGGCACGCGCAGTCGATGCAGAGCTTCCTGACGTCGATGGTGGTCGAGGGAGTGTTCGAGCGGTTCCCGAGCCTGCGGCTGGTGCTGATCGAGGCCGGGTTCGCCTGGGTGCCGGCGCTGGCGTGGCGGCTGGACAAGCTGTGGCACCGGCTGAAGGCGGAAACACCGCACCTGAAGCGCCTGCCGTCGGAATATATCCGGGAGAGTGTGTGGCTGACGACCCAGCCGATGGAAGAGCCGGCGAACCGGGCGCATGTGCTGGATGCGATCGACTGGATCGGGTGGGACCGGCTGCTGTTCGCGACGGATTATCCGCACTGGGATTACGACGATCCGTCGCATGTGCTGCCGCTGCCGGTGCCCGAGGCGAAGCGGCGCGGGTTCTTTCTGGAGAACGCGGTCGCGTTGTACGGCTGACGTTCGGTCCGCGGCGCCGGCGATTGACGCGTGTGGCCAAACGTTGGAAGAACGCGGCTGCAACGTTTAGGGCCCCTGCTCGCTGTCCGTGGCCGAACCCTTTTGTCTCTCCGACCTGCAGGATGGTCAGCCAGGTTTTAGGCGTCCGCTCCATGGCTTCGCCACCTGGGGCACATGGCACGCGGCCGGCCGGCGGCTTCTGAAGCTCGGGATTGAGCTCGCAGGCGCGCTGCCGCGCGACCTCGTCCGTTCCGTAGGCGGACCGCGGTCGGATGTGCTGACCGTTGAGGACGGCGGGCGCTTCGACCCTGCGGCGCGGTGTATCGCGCTTTCTCGGCTTGTTCCGGGGTTCCCCATCCGATCGCGGCGCGGGTTCACCGACGGTCATGACGGATCTCGATCCGCGGACCACGGCGCGTAAGGGCGATACTTTGATTATGCTAAAACTTGACCGGCCCGCCCGCTTCGCTCCGGATGCTCGTGCGATTGCCAACGAACCCGGCACAGCGGCGCTAGACTCGCGTGTGGCGCAACCATCCATGATCTTTCCGACCCGATGCCCGTCAGGTCCGAAAATTCGGAGCCGCAATATTTTATGAATCCCGAAACGTGCGCTGTAATAGTGACCTATAATCCCAACTCGACATCATTCCGAGATGTGGTCGCAAGCCTGTACAGGCAAGTGGACACTATCGCTGTTGTAGATAATGCCTCACAAAACCTCTCCGAGATCGAGGCGGTCATCCAGGATTTTTCTTTCGAATTGATCAGACTTTCCGAAAACAAGGGAATTGCATACGCTCAGAACGCCGGTATTAACTATGGGATTTCGCAAGGCACAAAATATATCCTGCTTATGGACCAGGACACCGTTTTGCCAGAAGGGACAGTTGGTGCACTGCGCGATGAATGCATTACCCTGGAAAACCAAGGGGTAAAGGTGGGGGCCATAGGGTGTGCCTACCGGGATACGCATGATGACAAGATCAGCGTGATTTGGAAAGCCAACGGCTTCAAGCTTGAAAAGCAAAATGTTGATACAAATGCCAAGCAACTGGTCGCTGCAGACTGCGTGATCGCCTCCGGCTCCCTCATTCCTGTTGCGACCCTGAGTGAGGTTGGTTTGATGGACGAGGGTCTGTTCATAGATCTTGTTGATGTCGAATGGGGATTGCGGGCGAAGGCTCACGGCTACCAGAGCTATCAGAGTTTCAAGAAAATCATGAGCCATACGCTGGGAAGCGGCCGATTGAACCTATTGGGGAGGGTCGTTACCGTGCATAGCCCCATCCGGAATTATTACACTATAAGGAATAGTCTTATTTTGGCACGGCGGCGTTATATTTGTCCGGCGTGGCGGCTTTATCTCGTCCTGCACATTTTCCCGTACCTCATTGTGTTCGGATTGGTTGCCAGCCAGAAATGGCCGCGCATCAATTTCATGATGCGCGGCCTGGCAGATGGCCTCCTTGCACGAGGTGGTCCGTATCGCGCCTGACTACGCTCCGTCTGTGCTGCCGGCGGTCTGGTGGACACTTGCTTCGCTGCTCTTCTCGAGGATCTCTCCCTTGACGATTTGCCTAGAGACGAGCGCCATGAACCGACACGAAAAGGTATCGATTGTCAGTTCTTGTTCGAAGCGATGACGAGCGACCATGCCCATCCGCGGCAAGTCGCTGCGTTTCTCGTAAGCGGCGAGCAACTTCTCGGCCAGGGAGACCGCGTTCTCCGGTTCGAACACAAGACAGGAATCATGGTCCAGTACCTCGATGAGGCCAACGCGGCTGCTCAGGATGATGGGCCTCGAAAGCATGGCAGCCTCCGCGGCAACCAGAGACGCAGCATCGTCCCTTGAGCAGCACACCACCATGTCGGCCGAAGCAATCAGGCGGAGCTGCGATTGGTGATCGAGCAGCCCGAGATACTCGATCTCGGGCAGGTCTGCCATCTTCGCCTTGAGACCGTTCCAGAAGCTCCTGTGGCTGTCCCAGAGCTTGCCGGTAAGCAGGAAGCGACACTGTCGGCGAACCTCCGGCGGCAGCAGCGCGACCGCCTCGACCAGCAGGTCTTGCCCCTTCCGCGGCTCGATCGTTCCGGTGAGGACGAAAGTGAGAGGGGCTGTCGGATTTCGAGGCTCCGGTGCGACCGGTTGGTCCGGTATGCCGTTGCGGAGCACTTCCACTGCGATGCCCGGCGGCACGAAACTCCTGGCATAGTCGCTCACGCAAATCGTACAGACGCGCTTCCATTCCACGCCCGACAGGCGCTTCAGGTCGGATGACAGGGATTGCGCTTCGTGCAGCCACCAGAGAGTCCTGAGGATCGGGATGGCCGACAACTGTCGCACGACATCCACGAGAGCGACGGAGTTGACTACGGCGAGATCGAAATTGCGGGCGAAGCGCTCGAACAGGAAATGATTGTGGCAGATCGACTCGTCGATGATCACCGCAATCCCAGCCTTGATCAGCTCCGCCCGCATTGGTCCGTCGGCAGGTGCGACGACGAGGGGGAACCCGCCGTTCCGGCGCACGACGTTTGCCGCGTAAAACAGCATCCTCGGCGCACCAGTCAGCGTCAGCTCGTGAGACACAAACAGGACGTCCGGTCCCGTGTAGTGTTCACGTGGGTCGAGGTGCTCCGCGTATATTCTGTAATCAAAACGGAAATCTTTGTACAATACCTGCTTCATCGAGTTGGTGAAGTAAGGATCCTTCGACACGAGCGCACCCCAGCGCTTCAGGGCATAGATGTCCGCCTTGTACTTATCCGACTTGGCGTTCCAGGAATGGTTGCCGATGTGCCTCAGCAGCGCATGGGGTGTATAGACGCAGCGGTAACCAGCCTCGACCAGCTTGTAGCTGAGATCCATATCGGAGTGGCCATCCCGCGTGTTCGCCGCGTCGAAGGCGCCCACCTCCTGGAACAGGCCCTTCCGAAAAGCACAGCATGCACCGGACAGGATGGATACGTTGCGGACGTATCTGTGCATTGTCAGGAAGGGGTCCAAACCATCCTTCGGGACGTTGTTGTAGGCAGTGCCGCAGAGACCCGGGGTTCCGGAGATCATACCGGCATATTGGATGGTGTCGTCGTCATGGAGCAGCTTCGGCGAAACCCCGCCCACGCCCGGAACCCACAGATATTCGATCAGGCGCTCGACCCAGTCCCGCTGCAGCGGAAACACGTCGTCATTGTAGAAGACGACGATCTCACCGCGAGCGGCCTCGGCGCCCTCGTTACACTTGTCGGAGAAATTGTACTTCTTGTCGTATTTGAGGAAGCGCAGTGCCGGCCACTCCGAGAATTCTTCCATGAGACGATCAGCGAGCGGTCCATTGCAAACCACCACGACTTCGAAATTCGGGTAGCCTGTCTCCTCCCGGACCGAATTCAGCACCAGCCGCAGGTTTTTTGCGGAGTCCGAGGGGATGACGATGGAGACCAGCGGCAGTTCCTTCGGCAGCGCGATGCGCACGCAATTGGCTTCCGGTAGAGGAATCGCCTTCCCCGGTATGCCCCGTCTGCGCAACGCGTCGTCCAGCGCCCGGATGTTTGTCTCCCGCGCAAAATCCTTGCCGCCGGCGGCAGCCGATCCGGGGATCGAGCGCCAGAGGTAGAGCAGGCGCTCGATATGCACGATGCGCTTGGCTACTTCCGCCGCCCGCAGGGCAAGGTCATAGTCTTGCGAGTAATCATACTCGCTGCGGAATCGTCCGACATTCTCTACCAAGTCCTTTCGGTAGACCGTCAGGTGGCCGGTCAGCATGGCGTTGAACATGAATTCCGGCGACCAGTCGGGCTTGAAGATGAAGTGATGAAGCCGCCGACTGGCGGTGTCGCTGACTTTGCATTCGTCGGAGTAGAAGAAGTCGGCATCCGGTTGCCGGTTGATCGCCTCGGCGACACGGAACAGGGCGTCTGGCGTGAGTTCGTCGTCATGATCGAGCAAAGCGACGTATTCGCCCTGCGCCATCTCTAGCGCCGCGTTGGACGCGGCCGAAATGCCCCCGTTGCGTTCCATGACCCTGAAGCGCACCCGGACGTCGGAGGCGGCGAATTCCTGAAGCAGTTTCCGTTGGTCATCGTCGGGTGAGCAGTCGTCCACCGCGCACAGTTCCCAACGGTCGTAATATTGCTCAAGCAACGATTCCACTGCTCGTCGCAGCCATTGTACCGGCGTCTTGTAAACTGGCATGATGACGGAGATGAGCGGCTGGATCTCAAAGTCGTCTTGCATCTGCCGCGCCAGTTCGGGGGATAGTTCCGATTGCTGCTGCGCGAATATGTCCTGTGCGATGGCCACGGCATCCTCATTCCGCGCACTCTCCACCTCCAGTTGGCGCAGCTTCGATCTCAAGCCGGTCAGTCCTTGTTGGTGCAGGACCTGTACTCCGCGACGCATAAGCGAAACTGGACCGCCGACGCGCTGCGAGAGCCGGAGAGCAAAGGCGGCCATGCGGTTTGCCCGCCTCAGTCGCGATCCCGCCCACATAATGGGAAAAGTAGCGGTCCGCACCCCCGGCAGCCTGCCCAGTTGTGCGACATAGGCAGGATTGCCCCTGGCCAGCGCTATCGCCGCACGCAGCGGCCGCGTGATCCGCCAGGAACTCGAACGCAGCAGTGCGTCGCATCGCACCGCCAACTCTGCCCTTTCCCGGGCCAGCCTCTCCGCTTCGGCAGCCTGAGCTCGCAACATCACCGTTTCCTGTTCGGCCTGCCACAGCATATCGAGGCCTGCATCCCGCTCCGCCTCGGCGGCGCGCAGTTTCGCCTCGGTTTCCTGCACGGCCCAGCGCAGATTGACCACCTCGCCCCTGGCGGCGAACAGGCCGCGTATTTCGGCTGTCGCACCGGGACTTTTGGCAGCAGCGAACAACGCACGCAACGGTTCCGGAAACACCCCACCCAGGCCAAGCACGCCGAGGCCATGGCCATGGACAAATTCGAAATGCGGATGGTCGGCCTTCAACTCTTGCCAGAGGCGCCAGATCCCGAAGCCCCTTTTGCGAACGTTGATGTCGTGGAACAGCACCACACCTCGATTGGACAGCGTCTCCCGCCACAAATGGAAATCCGCCGCCGCCGCTTCGTAGGTATGGACGCCGTCGATGTGGAGTAAGTCCACCTCGCCGGCGGCGAAGTATTGCCGCGCCTC
>NZ_DASZTJ010000112.1:0-7646 GCF_035548235.1 Rhodopila sp. | reverse complement strand
CGGGCTGGCGCCGCTGGCCGACACGCCCGGCAATCGTTTCGCCTCCGACGCCGCCCTGATGGATTACGCGGCACTCGGCCTTTATGTGCTGGCGTCGAATGTCCCGGCGTATCGGGGATCGCTGGCGGACGGACCGGCGGGACGGCTCGTGGCGAACCGGACCGAGGCCTGGTACGCGGCGATCAGCGGCGTGATCCGCGACCAGGCGCTGCGCCAGGCCGGCTATGACCGCTCCCGTTCGGCGTTCCTGACGCTGGGGACGCTGGCGGGACAGAAGGCGCGGCGCCGCGACGCGCTCGAACGCGCCGTGCAGGCCGTGGACGCCTGAGCCATCGTGCTATTGCGCCGGCCCGCGGTGACGCCAAGTATCCGGGCATGACATCCCTTACGTCTCTGCCGGACCGTGGCGTCGTCGCGATCGAGGGCGATGACCGCGTCGCTTTCCTTCAGGGCCTTGTGTCCAACGACGTGGCCGCCGTGCGGCCCGGGCATGCCGTGTGGGCCGCGCTGCTGACGCCGCAGGGCAAATGGCTCGCGGATTTCTTCATCTTCGACGCCGGGGACCGGCTGTTGCTGGATTGCGAGCAGCGCCAGGCCGCCGACCTGGTGCAACGCCTGTCGCGCTACCGGCTGCGCATGCGGGTGACGGTGCGGGCGGAGCCGGCGCTGGCGGTGCAGGTCGGCTGGGACGGCCCGCCGCCGGCCGAGGGCGTGATTGCGCCGGATCCGCGCCTGCCGGATTTCGCCTGGCGCTGCCTGACGGCCTCCCCCCGGCCTGCGACGGCGACGCCCGAGGATTGGGACCGCCACCGCCTCGCCGCCGGCCTGCCGGACGGGTCCCGCGACCTGGAGACCGACCGCAGCGTGCTGCTGGAGGCCGGCTTCGACGAGCTGGGCGGCGTGTCCTGGGAGAAAGGCTGCTATATGGGCCAGGAGCTGACCGCCCGCACCAAATACCGCGGCCTGATCAAGCGCCGGCTGGTGCCGGTGGCGATCGAAGGCCCGGTGCCGGAGCCGGGGACCCCCGTGCTGCGCGACGGCGCCGAGGTCGGGACGATGCGCTCCGCCCGCGACGGGATCGGCTTGGCGACGCTGCGGCTGGACGCGCTGGACCACGGCTTGTCGTGCGGCGGAGCAAGACTGACGCCACGCGTGCCGGCCTGGATGAGGCTGCCCGCGACGCAGGGGTAGGGCCGCGCCCATGACGGGGACTAAGCCGAGCCGTGACGGGATCAAGCCAGGCCACGGCGGGAGGGGGAGGACGACGGCGTCCCTCAGTCCAGGGCCGCGTGCGCCGCGTCCGGCGGCACCGCCGCCTCGTCTCCCTTTGGCCGGCGCATCAGCACCAGCAGCACCAGTGACGACAGCGTGGTGAACACCATCATCCGGTAATCGTTGATATACGCGATGATCTGCGCCTGCTGGTTGACGATCTGGTCCAGCACGGACGCGCCATGCGCGGTGCGGGGGTTCCACGCCCGGGCGATCATCCCGCCGACCTGGAGGGACCGATTGAACGGATTGACGTGGGCGCCGATCTGCTCGTGCAGCACTTGCGCGTTGTGCGCCAGCAGCGAGGAGGTGATGGACACCCCCACCGCCGCGCCGATGTTGCGGAACAGGCTGAACAGCGACGCGCCATCGGTGCGGTACTGCGCCGGCAGCGTGGCGAACGCCATGACCTGGAGCGGCAGGAACACCAGCCCCAGCCCTGCCCCCTGCACGATGATCACCGTCGTGATGCGCCACTGCGCGATATCCGGCGTCCAGCCCGTCATCTCGTTCATCGACCAGGCCAGGGCGACAATCCCCGCCGCCATCAGCCAGCGCGGGTCGATCTTGTTGGACAGCCGCCCGCTCAGCATCATCGCCGCCATCGTCCCGATCCCGCGCGGCGCCATGGTCAGGCCCGCCGTCTCGACCGGATAGTTCGCCAGGTTCTGCAGCCAGGGCGCCATCAGCGACGAGCTGGACACCAGGATGGTCCCGGTCATGAACATCAGCGACAGCCCGGCGGCGAAGTTGCGGTCGGTGAACAGGACCGGCGGGATGAACGGCCGCTTCGCCGTCATCATGTGCACCAGGAACAGGTAGACGCCCAGGCCGCCCAGCACCGCCTCGGTGACGATCTCGCGGGAGGTGAACCAGTCCTGGTCCTGGCCGCGGTCCAGCATCATCTGCAGCCCGCCGATCCCCAGCGACAGCACCGCGAAGCCGATCCAGTCGAAGCGCAGGCCGGGATTGGTCCCCGCCTTCGGCATGAAGAACAGCAGGCCCAGCGTCGCGAGCACGCCGAACGGCAGGTTGATGTAGAAGACGAAGCGCCAGTTGTACATCTCGGTCAGGTAGCCGCCGAGGGTGGGCCCCAGGATCGGGCCGACCATCACGCCGACGCCCCAGATGGCCATCGCCTTGCCGCGCTGCTCCGCGGGATAGATGTCCATCATCGTCGCCTGCGACAGCGGCACCAGCGCGGCGCCGAAGACGCCTTGCAGCAGCCGGAACACCACCATCTGCGACAGCGACTGCGCTGCCCCGCACAGCATGGAGGTGATGGTGAATCCGACCAGGCAGGTGATGAACAGGTATTTCCGCCCGAACCGCGTCGCGAGCCAGCCGACCGGCGCGGTCATGATCGCCGCGGCGGTGATGTAGGAGGTCAGGACCCAGGTGATCTCGTCATACGTGGCCGACAGGCTGCCCTGCATATAGGGCAGCGCCACGTTGGCGATGGTCTGGTCCAGCGCCTGCATCAACGTGGCGCCGACGGTGCAGAGCGTGATGATCAGCCGGTGCGGAACGCCGTCCCGTTCGGTCATCGCCGCCGCGGATCAGGGACCGTCAAAAAAGGTCCCGCCAACTGCGCTTATGGCCGGTGTCGATGTCGGCGATCACGCTCATGCCCGCGCGTAGCGGGGGATCGCCGTCCTTGCGGAACACCTTGATGCGCACGGGGATGCGCTGCACGACCTTCACCCAGTTGCCCGAGGTGTTCTGCGCCGGCAGCACGGAAAACTCCGACCCGCTGTTGGGCGCGATCGACTGCACCTCGCCCTTCAGGGTCAGGCCGGGATAGGTGTCCACCGAGATCTCCACCGGGTTGCCCGGCCGGACATAGGTCAGCTCGGTCTCCTTCGGATTGGCCTCGACCCAGACGTTATCGTCCGACACCAGGCCGAAGGCGGCGGTCGCGGCCGCCAGATACATCCCCGGCTGAACCGTATCGACCTGGGTGACGATGCCCGAGAACGGGGCATAGATCACCGTGTGGTCCAGTTGCCGCTGCAGTTCGCGGACCTTGGCGACGGCCTGCAGGTAATCGTTCTGCTTGTGCGAGTCGATGTTCGGGTCGCCGCCCAGCTTCGTCAGCGCCACCGCCGCCTGGGTCTTCATCGCCTCCACCTGCCGCTGGTCTTCCAGCAGCTTGAAGCGCGCGTCGTCGTAATCGAGCTTGGTAATGCCGCCGCTCTTGACCAGCGCGGCATAGCGGTCGAACTTCGCCTGGTCGGCATCGACGATCGCCTGCTTCACCTGCACGTCCCGCAGCATGCGCTGGTAGTCCAGCTTCTCGGCGTCCAGGTCGGACAGCAGCCCGTCGCGATAGGCGATCGCCCCATCCAGCGCCAGCTTGAACGGCAGCGGGTCGAGCCGCAGCAGCACGTCGCCCTTTTTGACGTGCTGGCCTTCATGCACCGGCACCTGGGCGACGATGCCCGAGACGTCCGTCGACAGCACTTCCTTGGCCGCGCGGACATAGGCGTCGTCGATCGAAACGATGCGCCCGCCGGTCAGCCACCAGTAACCGGCGACGGCGATCACCGCGACGATGCCGCCCAGCATCAGCAGCGGGCGCAGCAGAGCAGAAAGCCGCATCCGCCGCCGGACGGGCCGGTCGGTAATCGTGTCGCTGACGCGCGACCCCGCGATGGCCTGGGACATCAGACTTCCTCCCGCGTATCGGCATCGAGGCCGCGTTTCGCGTGAGAATCCTGGGTCAGGGTCGCTTTCATCCGCAGCAGGGCCTCGGTCATGGTTTCCAGGGTCGCTTCATCGATGCCGTTGGTGACGATTCGGGTCATGTCCGCGCGATGGCCATCGATCTCGTGCAGCACGTCCCGAGCGGGGGAGAGCAGATGGAGACGCCAGATGCGGCGGTCGCGGGGGTCGGGGCGGCGCTCTACCATCCCGCGCGCTTGGAGGCGGTCGATCAACCTGGCGACGGTGATCGGCTCGACTTCCAGCAGTTCCGAGAGTTCTTTCTGGGAGATGCCGGGCTGGCGTTCCAGCCAGATCAGGATCGCCCATTGCGCGCGGGTCATGCCGTGCTGGCGTGCGCGCTTGTCCGCCTCGACGCGCAGCAGGCGCGCGACGTCGTGCAACAGGAACAGCATGTCGCGATGGAAGTCGTCCAAATGGGCCTCGCCCCAGACCTTGTCCTTGATCACCTTGTCTTTGATCACGTTGTTCTTGATGACGTTGTCCTCGATGACATTGTCGTTGCCGGGGCTGTCGTTGATGACCGCAGCCCTGGTGATGCCGCCGGTTGAATCGCAACCGAGGCGTTTTGCCCGATCACGCTGCTCCAATCCAATCACATCATAACGCGCGTTATGATGTGTCTGCTAGTGTGGTTGCCATGCGCTCATCGCAGGGCCGTCACGCGTCATCGGCGTAACGGTCGGACGGGTTGCCTCCCCGGTCGGAGGGCCGCACTCTACCGGCACTTCCCTCGTTCCCTCGGAGACCCCATGGACCTGATCATCCGCAACGCCCGCCTGCCGCATGCCCCGGACGCCGCGCCGGTCGACATCGGCGTGGCGGACGGCCGGATCGTTGCGATCGCGCCGCGATTGGCGGGGGACGGCCAGGCGTTCGACGCGGGGGGCCAGCTTGCCTGCGCGGGCCTGGTCGAGACGCATATCCATCTGGACAAGACGCGCATCATCGATCGCTGCCCGCCCGAGGACGGCCGCAACGCCAACGCCGTGCCCCGGGTCGCGGCGGTGAAGCACACCTTCACCGAAGCCGACGTCTACCGGCGCGCCAGCCAGACGTTGGAGAACTGCATCAAGTTCGGCACCACCCGCATGCGCACCCATGTCGAACTGGACGGCGGGGTGGAGATGCGCAGCTACGATGCGCTGGAGACGCTGCGCCGCGACTACGCCTGGGCGATCGAGATCGAGCTGTGCGTGTTCCCGCAGGAGGGGCTGACCAACAATCCCCGCTCCGGCGAATTGCTGATCGAAGCGCTGAGGCGCGGCGCCAAGGTGATCGGCGCGGCGCCGAACTACGATCCCGACAAGAGCGGGCAGATCCGCCGCATCTTCGAACTGGCGCGGGAATTCGGGACGGATATCGACATGCACCTGGACTCGGGCAACAGCCCCGACGACATGGATATCCACCTGGTCTGCGAGTTGACGAAGCAATACGGGCTGGAGGGCCGCGTCGCGGTCGGCCACGGCTGCAAGTATTCGACCCTGCCGCCGCGCGACCTGTCGGCGCTGGCCGCCAAGATCGCCGACGCCGGCGTCGCGGTGACGGTACTGCCGGCGACCGACCTTTACATGATGGGACGCAACCAGACCCACAGCATCCAGCGCGGCGTGGCCAACGCCAACGTGCTGGTGGAGCATGGGGTGAACTGCTCGATCTCGTCCAACAACATCCTCAACCCGTTCACACCCTTGGGCGACGGCAACCTGATCCGGATCGCCAACATGCAGGCCAATGTCTGCCAGGTCGGGGAGCCGCAGCGGCTGCGCGAGTGCTTCATGATGCTGACGGAACGGTCCGCGAAGCTGATGAACCTGAAGGACTACGGCCTCGCGGTCGGCAACCCGGCGGACATCGTCATCTTCGACGCGACGACCCCCGAGCAGGCGGTCGCCGAAGTGCGCCTGCCCCTCGCCTGCTTCAAGAACGGCAAGCAGACCGTCACCCGGCCCAGAGCGGAGTTGCATAAACCATGAAACTGTCCGAGATCGCCCAGGTCATCCGCAGCAAGAACGCCGGCCCCCGCCGGCTGACGCTGGACATCATGTTCGCCACCGACGCCGACTATCACCGCGTCGCCCAGTCCCCGGCGCTGGGGGCCTCGGCGATCGGGCGGTTGTACCGAGTGCCGGCCCAGGACGTGACGATCATTCCGTACCCGGTCGGACGGGCGATCAAGATCGTGCTCGCGCGTACCATCATGGCCGGCGATCCGGGCGACTACGACGTCTATGGCGCACAGCAGCACGCCCCGCTGCTGGGGGTCGAGATATGAGCGCGTCCGGCCGCGTCATCGCGGCGCTGCGCCGCGATCCGCGCCCGATCCGCCTGATGGGCGCCTCGGGCCAGCTTGGCTACGGCATCCCGGCGGCAACGTTCCGGGCAGGGATCGAGCGCAAGCCCGACCTGATCGGCGCCGACATGGGGTCGATCGATATCGGGCCGACCTATCTGGGCAAGGGCGAGATGGCGACCGCCCCCGGCTCCACCCGCCGCGACCTGCGCCGGGTGCTGCATGCCGCGCGGTCGCTGGACGTGCCGATGGTGATCGGTTCCGCCGGATCGGCCGGCGCGGGACCGCACCTGGACGCGACGCTGGCGATGATCCGCGACCTCGCGCGCACCGACGGGCTGCGGTTCCGGATGGCGGTGATGCGCGCCGATATCCCCCGCCCGCTGCTGCACGCGGCGCTGCGGGCCGGGCGCGTCAGCCGGTTCGATTCGATGCCGGACCTGACGCCGGCGGATATCGACGACGCCGCGCATATCGTCGGGCAGATGGGCATGGGGCCCTTCCGCGCGGCGCTGGAGGCGGATGTCGACGTCATCGTCGCCGGCCGGGCATGCGATACGGCGATCTTCGCCTCGCTGCCGGCGCTGCTGGGGTATCCGGTGGGGCTGGCGATGCACATGGCCAAGATCATCGAATGCGGCTCGTTATGCTGTGTGCCCGGCGGCCGCGATCCGATCCTGGCGGAACTGGACCATGACGGCTTCGTCCTGGAGAGCACGAACCCGGAGCGGCAGGCGACGCCGACCTCGGTCGCCGCGCACAGCCTGTATGAGCAGTCCGATCCGTTCGTGATGCGCGAGCCGGACGGGACGCTCGACCTGTCGCAGGCTCGGTATGAGGCGCTGGACGATCGCCGCGCACGGGTCAGCGGCGCGTCCTGGCGCGACACCGACAGCCCGACGATCAAGCTGGAAGGCGCGCTGAAGATCGGCGAGCGGGCGGTGCTGCTGTGCGGATCGGCCGATCCCCGGTTCATCGCCGAATGCAAGGCGCTGCTGCCGAAGGTGGCGGACCTGGTCGACAGCCTGGTCTGCGAGGAGCATCCCAAGGACTATACGTTGCGGTTCCGGGTCTATGGCATCGACGGCGTGCGGATGGTGACGCCGGAACACGAGGCGCCGCCCGGCGAAGTCTTCATCATGGGCGAATGCATCGCCCCGACCCGCGAACGCGCCGCCGAGGTGGTGCGGACCTGCAAGCAGTTCCTGCTGCATTTCGGCTATCCCGGCCGGCTGTCGACGGCAGGGAACGTGGCGTTCCCGTTCACCCCGCCCGAGGTGTCGCTGGGGCCGGCCTATCGTTTCAACGTCTACCACCTGCTGCACGTCGACGACGCGACGGCGCTGTTTCCGGT
>NZ_DASZTJ010000111.1:0-5917 GCF_035548235.1 Rhodopila sp. | reverse complement strand
ATGCCGAACTTCGCTTCCGCTCCGCCGGCGATGTCCGGCAGCGTCACCAGCTCCGACACCGACGGCGAGCCCAGCGCCTTGATCCGCGCGGCGATGTCCCGCGCACGGATGGAGGCGGCGGCGGTCCACGCGGCGGGTTCGTTGCCCGGCAGCGTCGGCGCGTCGGCGTCCGCCGTTTCGACGCCGTCGTTGGGCCAGGGCCAGAAGTCGCGATCCAGCGGGTCGATGCGCTGGATGCGCAGGTCGGCATGCGCATAGCCATGGCCGCGCACCGGCACCATCTGCGGTCCGTCCCGTTCGACGATGCCCTGCGACGCGTCCCATGTCAGGCGCGGCGGCGAGGGGCGGAAGGCGAAGCGCAGGGCCTGGGCCGGACCAGACAGGCTCCGGCCGCGCTGATCCGTCAGGCTGCCGGGCGCGAGTTGCAGCGTGTAGGCCGTGTCGGCGGCGAAACCGCCGCTGAGATGGATGATCTGCGGCGCGCTGTCGTCGGCCGCGACCTTCAGGTCGTCGACCGGTGGGCTGATCCGGAACGCATTGCGCGCCTTGAGGATATCCATCGCCGCCGGCGCGGCCGAGAAGGTCAGGTCGATCCGTCGCCGCTGCGGCGTCGAGGCATTGTCAGGACTGGGCGAGCAGGTCGTCAGTCCATCCGCCGAGGCTGCGTTGTAGCCATCTCCGCATTGCAGCGTGTTCAGCACGAACGGCGTCGCCGTCCGCAGCGCCAGCGAGAAGATCGGATCGTCCAGTCCCGGCTCGTCTGACAGCCGCAGCCGCAGGACCACCCGCCGCCGGTCCGGCAACGGCTGGTGCAGCATCACCAGGTAGGTCTGCTTGTCGCCGCGATTGGCCCGCTCCAGCGGCTTGATGTCGAAATCCTCGCGCGTCAGCGTCTGGCTGCCGGCAGAGTCGATGCCGGGCAGGGGCCGCAGCTCGATCGTCAGCAGTCGGGCGAGCGCGGCCGGATCGACCGGGCCGGGGAAGGTCAGGCTGATCGTGTCGAGGTTGGCGATGCCCTCCGGCTGGTCCTGCGGCGCGGTCTGCACCGGTTCGGGCAGCAGCGGCACCAAGGTCAGGTTGCGCGGACCGGCGGCGATCCGTACGCGCTGCAGCGGAGTCCAGGGTTCGGCCGGACGGAACTGCAGCACGCGCGGCCCCAGCCAGCGCCACGCACCGGGCTGCGCCGGCGTCATGGTGACGAAGCGTTCGGGATGGTCCTCGGGACCAGCCTGGGCCGGACCCGTATCGGCGGGAAAGAAGATCGTCACCGGATCCCAGGGCCGGAGGAAATGGTCCGGGACGGCGAGCACGCCGTCGACCCGCTGCGCCTGTTCGGGCGGCGGCGGTGCGTCCGCTGCACGGGCCGGGACCGGCAGCAGGGCCAGGCAGGCGATCAGCAGGGGGACAAGGCACCACCCATCGCGGCGGGCGGAGGGGCCGGTGCCGCAGGGGGGCGTACCGCAGGGGGGCGTACCGCAGTGGGTCGTACCGCAGTGGGTCGTACCGCAGGGACCCGTACCATCCGCGACCGATGCCCAAGGGGCACCAAACCGCCGCCACCGGAAGAGGTCCCGGAAGAGGTCCCGGAAGAGGTCCCGGAGGAGGTCATCGTGCCGGACCGTTGAGAAAAGACGCCGAAGCGGCAGCATGGTCGGTCTCCTGTCGCTCAGCGGGCGCTGTCGGGTGGGGTGAGGCCGGCGGCCAGCAGCAGGCCGCGGATCACGTCCGGTGGAGGGGGGTTGGGATGCGGCGCGATGCCCAGCACGGCGGGCCGTGCCAGCACGGTCGGGGCGTCGGGCGGGACGCTGGCTTCCAGCAGGTAATGGCCGGGCGCCAGGGTCCGCAGCATCGACACGCCGGTCTCCAGCACCGTCCCGTGCTCATCCAGCAGCCGCGCCGCGACGCGGTCGGGGTCGGCGCGCACGCCCAGCCCGACCGGCCCGCCGGCAGTGACGGTGAAGCCGAACACGGCCGCGCCGCCCGGCGGGATGGCGACCGGTGCGCCCAGGCCCTCGGCGACGTTGGTGACCGGGGTGGCGGACAGGTCCAGCGATCCGGAGAGCGGGCCGTCCTGCGGCGCCAGCAGGCGCAGCGTGGCCGCGCCGGCCGGCAGGTAGCGCGCGAACGCGGCGCCCTGGCCGAACAGCACCGGCGCTTCCTCGCCCAGGGCCAGGATCACCGGCGCCGAACTCGACAGCCGCAGCAGGACCGGCGCGGGGGGCGAGAGACGCAGCGCCATCGCCTGGCCCTCCAGGGTGACGCGCTGCGGCAGGGAGACGTCCCGCGGCGTGGCGGCGGGCCAGGGCGAGACGCCCGGCCCCTCGATCCAAAGTGCCACCGCCCCCGTGCCGTGCCTCACATCCGCTCGACCTGGCCCGTCGAGGGCGATCGCCGCGCCTTGCCGGACCCGTCCGTCGGCCTGCTGCACGATGGCCGTCGCGTCGCCGGCGACCATCAGCCGCTGTCCGGCCTGCGCGGCGACCGGCAGGCTGAACGATCCGGCCGCGCCGAAGAAGCGGCGGAACACCTGCCCGGCCGCGAGGGTCCAGGGCGCCTCGACCGGCAGGACCGTCACCGCCGCCGGTGTGGGCGCGTCCGTCGTGTTCACCAGTTCCGCGGTCGTCCAGGACCCGGTCAGGCTGCGGCTGAGCGCCGCGCCGCCGGACCAGACGGTCACCGGATCGGCCGCTGGCGTCACCAGCGCTGTGCCGGCGGCGAGGCTGACATCGATCCGCTTGGCCCCGGCCGGCAGGCGCAGCTTCAGGATGGCGTGTGGTGGGACCAGCCCGGCATAGGCCTGGTCGACCGGCGCCTCGGGCCGCGCCGCCAGCGGAATGGTGCGCAGGGCCAGCCGCAGTGGATCACCGCCGCCGGCGTTCCAGGCGGTGACCGTCTTGCCGCCGCATAGTGCGAAGGCCCCGCCGGATACACCGCTGGATGTGTCACTGGACGCCACGCCGAAGCCGCGGCCGGCATCGATCCCGGGCTGGCCCAGGCCGGAGCTGGCGACATAGGCACAAGGACCGGACGCGGCTGGCAGGATCGCATGCCCGCCGGCCGGAACGGCAACGCCAAGCGGCGCGCCGGGCGCCGTCTGGACGGCCGACAGGCGCACCGCGCCCTGGTGCGGCGCCAGCAGCCACACACGCTCCGACTGCGCCGCGATCGTCGCGTTGGGCGGCGGTTCGGCTGGCTGGTCCGGCGCCGAACTGGCCAGGAGGGCGGCATCGGGGGCGCTGGCGTGCAGCATCAGCGCGCCGGGATCCGCCACCGACGCGGCGAACCAGGGCTGCGTGATGCCGTCGAGCGGGACTTTCGTCAGGGCCACGGTCCCGACCGGAGCAGGGGGCGCCGAGACCGCCCGCGCGGCGAACTGGATCGGCACGGTCCCGCCATCCACGGTCCAGGCCGAAGCGCGCCAGGCGATGGTGCCCTCGGAGATGGTGCCCTGGGGGATGGTGCCCTGGGGGATGGTGCCCTCGGGCACCGGCACGCCGATCACCGGCGCCAGTCCCTGGCTTTGGCCGATGGTCCGCCAGGTGCCGCCGGCGTCGCGCTGTTCGAGGGCGAGGATGATCTCGACCGGCGCTTCCGCCGCTGCCACCAACAGGCCGCCCGCCGGAGCGGTGGGCAGGGTGACGTGCTGCACGCCGGTTCCGGGCAGCCGCAGCGTGCCGGCGGCGGGCAGTGCTGTGTCCGGCTGGTCTTGCGGCAGGGACAGGGTGATCTCGGTCCGAGCGGGTGGGGGGCCGGCGGATTGATCCTGGTCGGAATCGCTTGGGGTGGACTGGTCGGCTCCCTGGCCGGACCCGCCCTGATCGGCGTTCTGGTCGGCGTCCTGCCCACCCTGGCCTGCGCTTTGGTCGGAGGCGTCCTGGCTGCTGCCCTGGTCGTCCCCGGAGTCCCCGGCCATCCCGCTGCTGTCGCCGGTGTCCTGGTCGGCCGCCTGGGTGTTGTCGCCGTCCTGAGTGGCCTGACCGCCGGCCGGGGGCGCCAAGGTCGACAGCACCAGGTGATACGACCCGGCGGCCAACTGGCGGGAGACCGCGATGCTCCAGTCATCGGTCCGTCCCGCCGTGCGCGCCAGCACCGTCCCTGCCGCGTCGCGCAACTCGGCGCGCAGAGGGGTGCGGCCGAAGCTGGTCAGGTTCACCACCCGGGGCGCGGCGATCGCGAACGGCAGGTCGGCCGGCAGCGTCACAAGCCGCGGCACGCCCGGCTGCAGCTGATCGCTATGCAGCCTGATCGTGTAGTCCAGCCGGTCGTTCCGGCCCAGGGCGCTGGCCAGGACGCGGTATTGCCCTGCCGGCAGGTCGATGGCCAGCGGCTGGCCGGCCACGAACCTGGCCAGCGGCGCCGCCGACGGCGGGTCCGCCTGCAGCGCCGCCGTCATCCCGTCGCCGGTCAGGGTCAGCGTCACCTTGGCCGGGCCGGCAAGGCTGAAGGTCCACACATCCGGATCGCGCGGATCGCCGCGCGCCGCCGGCTCCCGCCATTGCAGCGCCTGCGTTGCCTCGAACGGCAGCGGATGCGGCCCATGGCCCGTCAGTGCCACCGGCGTCTCGATCCGGCGCAGGCGCGCGACAACCCGAACGTCGACGCTCGCAGGCTGGACGATGAGGCGGTAGCGGCCGGGGGACAGGTCCTGGTCGATCGACGTGAGGTCGCCGGCGGCGCGGAGCGGCCAGCCGTCGGCATCCTCCAGCCGCGCCGACAACGTCCGGCCGTCGCCCAGCAGGTCGAGGTGGTAGCGGCCCTCGGTCTCGATGTGGATCGGGAACGCGACGCCGCTTCCGGGCATCAGCGTCGCGCGGACGCTGCCGCCGGGCAGCAGGGTGGCGCCTTCGGGCAATGGAGTGGAAGCGGCGACGATCCCCAGCCGGCCGGCCGAATCATGGGCCGTCACGTCCAGGTGGTAGAGGCCGGCGCGGAGATAGCGTTGCAGCAGCATGTTGTTGCCGACGCCGTTCGCGTTCGCCTCGCCCAGGTCGGGAATGAAGGCGGTGCCGATGCGGCCGGCGGTTTTCAGCCGCCCGGTGGTCTGGACCTGGTAGAGCCCGCCTTGGGCCACCGTCAGCGCGAAGCTGGCCTGCTCGTCGCGCTTCAGGTCCAGGAATGCCGGCGTGCCGGCCTGCAGGACAGGCAGCGAAACCGCCGGCGCCGGCGCGGGTGTCGCGGTGGCGGCGGCAGGCAGCAGCGCGACCGCCAGGGTGCGCGGATGATCGGCCGCCGGCAGGGCGACCTGAACCGTCGCTCCGGCCGCGACCGGCCGGGTTTCCAGCGGTTCGGGGCTGGCGACGTCGCGCAGCGTCAGCGTCCCGGCCAGGCGCGTGTGGACCTCCCGCGTCGCGGACTGGCCGGCTTGGAGCGTCTCGACCAGCGGGGAGTCGGCGATCTCCACCGGCAGGGCGCGCGCCGACAGCACGGACGCGGTGTCCGGCACGCGGTTGGCCAGGACGGCGAGTTGGGACTGCGCGTCGATGGTCTGCTCGCCCAGCGACAGGTCGGGCGCGTCGGGACCGGCGGGTTCGGGCTGCGGCGGCGTTACGCCCCGCGGTCCCAGGGTCAGGTCCAGCAGCCCGACGGCGCCGGGCTTCGGCGTCAGCACCAGCACGTACCAGCCCGGCGACAGCGCCCAGGACGATGCGACCGCGCCGCCGCCCTGGGCGTTCATCACCGCCCCCTCGGGCGTGGTGACACGGGCCGTTAGCGGTGGCCCGTCGGCATGGACGCCGACCGTGACGGGGGCCGTGACGCGGAACAGCAGGGTCGTGTCGCCGCGCAGGTTGAACCGCGCCCGCCAGGCACTGCCGGGTCCGATCGCCGGCACGCCGGGGGACGCCAGCACCTGCGCGGCGCCCTCGCGCGCGCCGTTGCCGTTGAGATGGAACCGCACCAGCATCGCGGCCGCCGGCGC
>NZ_DASZTJ010000110.1:0-40360 GCF_035548235.1 Rhodopila sp. | reverse complement strand
CCCCCCCCCCCCCCCCCCCCCCCCCCCCGCGCCGCTACAGCGTCAGCAGGAACACCACCAGATCGTCCACGTCCGCCTGTGAGGACTCCTCGGGCAGGCACCAGGGATGGGGTTCCGCCGGCAGTCCGCCGACCCTTGGGTTCTTGGGATCGAGGCCGAATTCCAGAATGCCGTAGTCGCGGCGCATCTTCTGGAAGTCCCAGTAATAGTAGCCATCGTCCATCTTGGTGAAATAGGCGTGCCGCGCCACAAGGCGGTCCTCCGCCGCGGTCACGCGGCGGTTGGGGTCGGGTGCAACGATCTGCTGCAGCACCCCTGGCTTGTCGCCGCCGAGACGGGTGAGAAACTCGAAGCGCATGCCCGCGCTGGGAATCCGGAAGCTGTGGTCCGTCCCCTCGTGGATCGTATACAGCTTCCTGTAGAGCGCCGACGCCCGGTTCAGATCCACGCTGCCATCCGGACGGGTCGGCGCCTGACAGCGATCCGGCCGGACCAGCAGGTCCAGGCCGTCCATGTTGTCCGGTGCATCCGAAACGATATGACCGTCGCTGAGCAGCCCACGCTGCTGAACCCAGAACAGGTTCTCCAGGATGGCCGTGCGGATCGACTGCGTCCGGCGCTGCCAGATGGTCGGCGAGAAGAACCGTCCGACCGGATCGCTGCCGCCGGCCTTGGATAGCGGCTGCATGTCCTCGTTGGTCCAGAGGCCGGCATTCCCCGCGGCATGGCACCGCATGCACGTCGTTTTGAAGAGCGTCGCGCCATGGGTGACGTGCTGCAGGAGAACGGGGAAACGCTGCGCGAAGGGTTCCCCCGGCCCGGGGGACCGAACCGCCTGACCCGATACCGCTGAATCGCGCATGGCCCCCAACCCATCCGCGGGCGGCGCATGCGGCGGGAAGCTGGGGGGTTTCAAAAGATCGTCCCGCGTCAGCCCCAGGCTGACGAAAGCACCCTCGTTGCCGATATCGTGCAGCCAGTCCTTATGGCCCTTGTACACCAGCCACCGATAGACGCCGATCCGATGCAGCACCTCGTCGTCCTGGTGCAATGTGGAGGTATAGAGGGTCAGGTCCTGCAGGGACCGGGACGACATAGGCCCACGGGCGCCTTCGGGTTCCTCCCCATGCAGGTAGGCGCCTTCGAAACCATCGATCAGTTCGGACCGGGACAAAGCACGCCGGACGGGCGTATGGTTGGTAATGATCGGGATCGCTTCGGGCGAGAAGAGGTAATCGTTGGCGTAGTCCCCTGGCAGGTCGGCCGAATCGAACAAGGTGGCTTCGGTCGATCCGGGCGGGAGGTTGTCGATCAGCAGCGTCTTGTCGACCTTCTGTTTCGACAGGGCGATTCCATGCCGGGACAGGAAGGCATCGAACCCGCTCCTGAGTCTCGCCAGAAGGCCGGTGTTCCTGGCCTGCGTCTCGACCTGCCGGCGCGCGCCTTTCGGATAGTCATTGCGGATGAAATCCAGGGGCAGGCCCTCTTCTTCCGCCAATCCGACGGCCCTGCCGCTGAGCGTCAGGAAGGTCGCCCGCCAGTCCGGATTGGGGATGCCGGGAAAGAAGCGGCTGACCTTGTCGCCGGCCGCGTCGTATTCGAAGGTCACCCGATCCGCGTGGCATGCGGCGCAGTTGAAACCGATCCAGTCGACGATTTGGGGATGCCCCGGGATCGGCGCGGTGGCCTGGGCGAAGACATAGCCTGCCCAGCCCGTCGGCTTGGTCTGGCCACCGGCCAGTGGCTTTGGGAAAGGCGGCGGAAGCTGGAATGCCAGGGCGATCGGATAGGGCGTGGGGCCGGTGAAGGTCTGGTCGCGGAACGCAACGTCCGGGGCGATAACCCTGCTTGCGCCGGCATCAGGCAGCAGGGGGATGGCGCCGAAGCTGCTGAAGGGCCGAATCCCTTCGCCCGTGCTTCTATCGATCAAAGCCTTGTGCATGACGGTCTGCCTGATCGATCCGTCCGGATTGAGTTCGGGAAACGTGTAACCTTTGGCCTCGATCTTCGGTGCCGGGATATCTGACTTGTGATACTCCAGTTGCCTGATCAGTGTCTCGATAAGCGGTTCCTCCCGGCCGCTATCGAAACCAAAGATACCATTCCAGTCGATTCCCAGTACGAAATGGGGCGTGGCAAGATTCCAATCCCAGGCCCAATAGGCCTTCTCGCCATAGGCGTATTGATCGGCGGCGGAGCGGTTCGTAGGGGTGGCTTTGGCCAGGCGTTGCGAGTCTGCCCGCGTCAGCGCCTGCCCCGGTTCGTTTGTATATCGGTCCGTTCCGCCAGTCGCGATTCTGACCGGGACCGCATTGCTGGCCAACACCGTGTCGCCGGTACGTGCGATGGGCCACACATCGGCGAAAGCGGGGTGGCCGTCCAGGACGACGCGTGCGGTATTCGGATCGGCGTAGCGCAGGGGGGCACCCGTCTTTATGTCGATGACGTAATCGCCGGTAGGGGGAATCCGGACGACCTGGATTGGTCCCTCATAGGCCGTGATCGGTACGGTCAGGTCGATTTCCGTATCGGTCCAACCGTAGATATCGCCCGCCCAGGTATCCGGGACGGCTTCGTACGGTTCCACGAAGTAATCCAGCGTCCGCCCTTGGAGTCGAGCCAGGACCGACGACGCGGCGCTGCCCAGATCGATGCGTGCCCGATAGGATGACAGGTTGCGTTCGAGCGCCCGCACGTCGCCGAACAGCACCTTGGACAATTCCTTGCCCTTGGTCTCGGGAGACGAAACACGGACCGACCGCGGGCCGCCGGGCGGTGTCATCCCTCCGGCGGGGGGCGCCAGTCCGGGCCTGGCGGCGGTCAGCGGACCCGCCCCGAAATCGTGACCCTTGATAAGGATCGCTTGGCCTGGCTTGAGCAGCGGTGGCGTGTCCGGATTTTCGCCGGACCATAATATGGTGCCGGAGTCGCGGTCGACGATGGTTTCAATCACCGGGGCGTCGGCGGCCTTCGCCGGCATTGGGGAGAGGGCCGGCATGAAGAAAAACAGCAGCAGTCTGCCGAACTGTCGCGCGCTGGCCATGACAGTTTCTCCCCTGCGCGGACGCCGTTCGGGTTCGTATCGTAGCCGTCCTGAACAGCGCGTTCATGGGAGCGCTACCGCCTCGCCCCTGGCCGTCCCCGGAACGATGCGTTGCGCCCTCAAAACACTCTATAACCTGGGCAATTCTGGCCCGTCAACCGGGACGCGAACCCTGGTGCCGTTCATTGCACTGGCACCCTTGGCGGCTGTTGCAAACGCACGCCGTGGTTGTTATGACTGCGAAGCCAAGGGAGTCGACCATGCCCCAGGGTACGGACGCAACGTTTCTCCATGAAGACAACGCGGCGCTGATTTTCTCGCCGCTCAAGTTCAGGAATCTGGAGGTCAAGAATCGTCTCTTCCGTTCCAACCTATCCGGAATGTTCGACGAGTATAACGGGTATGGCGGGATAACCCGGCTGAACTGGGAGGAGAAGTTCGCCAAGGGCGGTGTCGGCTGCATCATATCGTCCTATACCCCTGTCGCCGTGCGTGGACGGATTCTCGTTCGATACGCAATGATCGACAATGACGACAAGATCCCGTTCTGGCGGGAGGTCGGCAAGCGCGTGCATGGTTACGGCTGCGGTTTCATCATGCAGTTGAGCCATTCCGGGCGTCAGCAGGACATGGGCGGGGTAGAGAACCTGTTCAAAAAGTCGCTGAGTTCGACCAGCCAGTCCGATTTCTTCCACGGTATCCTCGCCAAGGCCATGACGGTCGCGGAAATCCACGAGGTCGTCGAGCAGTTCGCGCAGGGCGCCCGCAGGGCACGCGAGGCCGGGCTCAACGGGGTCGAACTGCATGGGGCGAACGGGTACCTGATCACCCAGTTCCTCAGTTCCGGCATCAACGATCGCAAGGACGAATATGGCGGTTCGGTGGAAAACCGAGCGCGGTTTGCCTTGGAGATTGTGCGGGCGATCCGGCGGGAGGTGGGGCAGGATTTTCATTTACAGATGAAAATCAACGGCGTCGATCACAACGACTGGCTCTATCCCTGGAAGAAGAAGGGCAATACCCTTCAGGACACCCTGACCATTTGCAAAATCCTGCTTGACGATGGCAAGGGCGTGGATTCATTCCATATCTCCAGCGGATCGACCTTTCCGCATCCGCGAAATCCGCCGGGCGATATTTCGCCCAGGGCGCTGACCCGCTGGTACGGGGGAATGCTCGCATCAGGGGTACGGACCCGATTCAATTACGCAGTGTTCAAAAACCCACTGAGCGGCCCATTATTCCGATGGTACTGGCGGGTCCGGCGCGGCCGGATCATCGAGGGCATCAACGCGGAATATGCGAAGTTCCTGCGGACGGAGATCACGCGCATCGACCCCGGTATCAAGTTTCTGTGTACTGGCGGTTTTCAGCATGCGTCGAACATAGCCGGCGTCATTCGTGACGGTTCCTGCGATGCCGTCACCATGGCTCGGCCGCTCATCGCCAACAACGACCTACCGGAAATCCTCCGTTCCGCCGACGGTCCCATCAAGCAGAAAGAATGCACCTACTGCAACAAATGCCTGGTCAACGATCTCGCGAACCCGCTTGGATGCTATGAAGTGTCCCGATATGACGGCGATACGTTCGAGGAGAAGTGGGACAATCTGATCAAAAGCGTCATGTCCGTCTATCAGCCACCGTTGTTTCGGTGATCCTGGACTGACGAAGCCGGAGAGGGTGTTTACCGTGGACTACGATCCCCCAACACCTGCGGAGCGTGTGCTAGCCCGCAACCGCTGGATACGATGTGGAGTCGTCCTGCTGCTGATCGTGGCGGCGCTCTATTACCTGCTTGCCGTGAACCAATATGTCGTTTCGTATAAGGACGACGTGGACCATTTCAAATATGGCTCCATCGGCAGCGAGACCGCCAACGGATTTCCGATCCTGGTGTTCAAGGCGCTGCCGGTCATGTTTCGTGACGATATCGGGCCGACCGGTTACCGCCGGTTCGGACTGCTCTACGAGACGGAGCAGTCCGAGCTGCCGGTCGGCATGTCGAGGCGGGTGGTTACGGGCATCGAGCGCGTCTGGCTGAACTGCGCCGTGTGCCATGTCGGCACGTATCGGATCAACCTGACCGACAAGCCGACATATATCTATGGCGCTCCTGCCAATAATCTTCGTTTGTTCGATTTGATCAGGTTCTTCATCAAGGTCGGCAACGATCCGCGATTCACCGCGGACAACCTGATCGACACGATCGACAGCCCCGCCGTCGGCGGGCATCTGAATTTCGTCGAGCGCCTGATCTATCGCTATGTCGTTTTCCCGCGCGTGCAGGCGGCGCTGCAGCACCTCGCGCAGCAAGTCTCCTTCATCAATCGTCAGGCCGATTGGGGTCCTGGCCGGGTTGATACTTTCAATCCGTACAAGGCGATCCAGTTCAACTTCCCGATGGACGCCGAGCATATCACCAGCGAAGAACTGAACGGCTCTTCCGATTTTCCCGCTATTTGGGAACAGGCGCCTCGCGACGGGATGCACCTCCATTGGGACGGAAACAACACATCGGTCGACGAGCGCAATCTCAGTGCCGCACTGGGCGCGGGCGTGACGCCGGTAACGGTCGATATCGATGCGATCCTTCGCATCCGCAATTGGATCTGGACGCTGCGCGCGCCCCCCTTTCCGGTGCCCGCCGCGATCGATGCCGGCAAGGTCGCACGCGGACGGCAGTTGTTTTCCGAGTACTGCGCCAATTGTCATGGCATGAAGAACGAGGCAGGCCAGTACGACTATAGCACCAACCATTATCCGCAGCTTGGCCAGGTTGAGCCACTGGACAAGATCGGCACCGACCCTGACCGGTGGGCGTCCTACACACAGGATTTCTCGGCCGCGCAGAACATGCTCTATGCGGGTTATCCGTGGCGGTTTTCGCATTTCCGCAAGACGGGGGGCTATGCCAACCAGCCGCTTGACGGCATCTGGGCACGTTCGCCCTACCTCCATAACGGGTCCGTTCCGACGCTGCGCGACTTGCTGGAGCCGTCGACCTGCCAGGGTGGCAATCCTTGCCGGCCCGCCAAATGGTACAGGGGCAGCGATATCCTGGATACCGCGAAGGTCGGCTATCAGTCCGACGGCTATGGTTACGACTTGAAGGACCTGTTTCTCTACGACACGACCGTTCCCGGCAATTCCAATCGCGGGCACGAAGGAAAAGCCTACGGCACCGAACTGCCGGCCGCCGATAAGGATGCAATCGTGGAGTATATGAAGACGCTATGACCAACAGCGCGCAAAGCAGCATCAGCATCTGGATCGTCCGGCATACCGTCCTGGTGTGGTTCGGTATCGTCCTCAACACGCTGTTTATCATTCCGCTGCTGTTTTATCCCCGATGGATGCTCGATCTCTTCGGCATCCCCCTCGACCAACTGATCTGGGCTCGGGAATCCGCCGGCCTGCTGATGATCATCTCGGTTTTTTATGTTCCTGCGGCGATCGACTTCAGTCGGTATCGCGCGAATGCCTATATCGCTGTTTTCCCGTCGCGGACGTTCGGGGCATCCTTCTTCTTCTTCGCCGTCATCCTGTTTGGACAGCCGCTGGGTTTTCTGTCCATTTCCTTTGTCGATGCCTTCATCGGGTCGACCACACTCTATTGCCTCATCCGTATCAGCGCGCTTGAAAAGCAGCTCAGCACGACCGGTATCATTCGATGATCGCTGTGCTCCGACGCTGCCTGGTGTTCTTCCTGGCGCTGATCGTGGTGCTGATTCCGTCGGCCTGGCTGATACTGCTGCGCCCGGTGCCGCAGCCGGCGACGAACGATCCGCTGCAGGTCTTCGATCACGGCTCGATCGGCAACGAGACCCAGCAAGGCTTGCCCTATTGGATCTGGCGTGTGCTTCCCACCCTGTTTCCGGAGTATCTTCCCGGCAACCAGGATGGTTATGGCTCCATCGGTGTCTATTGGATCGGCGGGGAAGAACTGCCCGTCGGTTTTTCCAAAAAGACCCTCGGTGTCATTCCACGCGTCGCGCCCAACTGCGCGTTCTGCCACCAGGAAACCTATCGGCTCCATGCCGACGACCCGGCGACATTTGTGCCGGCGGGCGCCGGCACGCGGGTGAACGTGCAAGGCTTTATCCGCTTCCTGTCTGCGATCGGCCGCCATCCGGAACGGTTCACCGCCGACAACGTCATGACGGCCATCACGGCGATATACGATATGCCGCTGTGGGAACGCGTCCTGTACCGCTACTTGTTGATCCCTGCCGTCCGCTCCGCTTTGGAGGCACAAGCCACCCGATTTGCCTGGATGGACTCGCGCCCCGATTGGGGGCCAGGTCGGATCGATCCGTTCAACCCCGTCAAGTTCTTCAACCTGCATCTTCCTGATGACGGAACGATCGGTAATTCCGATATCATGCCGCTATGGGACTTCAGCACCGCGCTGGCGGATACGACCAGGCAGTACTCGCTGCATTGGGATGGGCTGAACTCCAATCTGCGAGAGACGGCGGTGGCCGGGGCGATCGGTGATGGCATGGACTATCAGGGCTACCTATCGGCCGGCCCGACCTTGAACGCCATCCTGGATTTCATCCGACTGCAGAAGCCGCCGCCGTCACCCTTCTCCTCCCTGCGTCCTGTCGGCGATCCGTATCATGTGGACCAGGCAGAGGTGGACCAGGGGAAAGCCATCTATCAATCCCAGTGCGCCTCCTGTCACGAACCGGATGGAGCCCGCTTCCGCACGGTCATCCCTGCGGCCGAAATCGATACTGACCGGCATCGCATCGACATGTGGACCGAAGCAGCGAAAGACCGTTACACCAATTACCATGCCGACGACTACAATTGGGGCTTTCACGCGTTCCATAAAACCAACGGCTACGTCGCCAACGAACTGACGGGCTTGTGGCTGCGCGGCCCGTATCTGCACAACGGCTCCGTTCCCACGCTGCGCGACCTGCTGGCGGCACCGGACCAACGGCCCAAGCAGTTTTATCGCGGCTATGACCTGATCGACCCGGTGGACGGCGGGTTTGTCAGCCAGGCGGGCACGCCGGCGCAGCGCTACGGAACCTTGTACGACACTACGGTCGCCGGCAACGGTAATGGCGGGCATCTGTACGGCACGGACTTGTCGGATCAGGACAAGCAGCGGCTGCTTGCCTACCTGAAGACGTTGTGATCCCTCGCGGCCGAGGAGACCAGATATGAGAGCCATCAGCGCAGTTTTCGGTCGGGTCCTGAAATGGGCTGTGATCACCCTGGTGGCTTTATGCCTGGTCATCGCCGTGGGTGGCTTTTTCGCGTTTCGAGCACTCGTGGAACCCGACAGTTCCAAGTTCGGCACCATCCCCGACGAAGCAAAGGCCGCCGGACGGACGCCGGAGTCACTTCCGGCCCTCGCCAAGCCCTGCAATGAAGAACCGACGGATTGCAACTACTTCGCTCACATGGACAAGGGACTGCTGCTGAAGCCTGCCGACGGCGCTCCCTTTCCCAAGGAGATCATGGAAGTTGCGAGGCTAACCAAGCTGCCTCCGGAACAAGTGCGGGAAAGCGCCCTGCGGGGTCAGATCGCTTGGATCGCCTGGACCGGCGGTAACGATCGGTTCTGGGACTTCGCAGCCCGCAACACGGCCGGTGCATTCGATCTGTTGAAGACCGTGTCCTCCTATAAGGGAATGGCCTATGGGCGCCATAACCGCTGGTCGTGGCTAGGTCTCGTGAACGAGCCGTGCTTCAAGGAAGCGACGGGCCCCGACCCCAAGCGCTACGGCCTTTGGCTGGATCAGCGTGACCCCGGTTGTCCCGCCGATCCCTTGGCAGACCCTGACAAGTATCGCGGCGTACAAACAGGTGCCCGTGGCAAAACGGTGCCTGTCGGGTCATATTACGGCGAACCAAGCGGCGTTATCGGCCTGCGTCTTTTTCCCAACCCCGCCTTCGACGAAAAGGCGAAGGCAAGATGGGATCCGGAACGGTACTATAATGACCCGTCGTACTATAATGATAAGGACCTGGTCCGTCCGTATCGGGTCGGCATGGCATGCTCCTTCTGCCACGTCGGTCCGAACCCGATAAACCCGCCGAAGGATCCCGAGAATCCGACCTGGGACAACCTGACGTCCAATCCGGGTGCGCAATACTTCTGGGTCGACCGCATCTTCTTCTGGAATACCCGTCCTCGCGGTCCCAACAATACGCCCGCCCCCAATGAGGGGAACTTCCTTTATCAGTTGTTCCACACGAACCCACCCGGAAGCCTCGACACGTCTCTTGTATCGACCGATTACCTGAACAACCCGCGGACGATGAACGCCATCTACAGCGTCATCGATCGTCTGGGGCCAAGCCTGAAGACGGGTTCGGAGCAACTGACGGGCGGCGAGCGGGACAACAAGCAATTCCAGGACTATCCCCTGACCGCCGCGCTGTCGCAGTTCTGGAACCCGACCACCAGCACGTCGCTGTCCATGCGTGTGCTCAAGGACGGCGCCGATTCCGTCGGGACATTGGGGGCTCTCAATCGTGTCTACCTGAATATCGGTCTCTTCAGCGAGGAATGGCTGCTGCACTTCCGTCCCTTCATCGGGGGGCAGAAGATTTCGCCGATCAAGATCAGCGATGCTGAAAAGCAATCCGTCTACTGGCGCGCAACGGAAGATCGCACGGCCGATATGGCGATGTTCTTCCTGGTGACAGCGCGCCCGGATCATCTGGCGGATGCACCTGACGGCAAGACATTCCTGGACCCATTCGACTCCGACAAAGTGAAACGGGGCCAGGTGGTCTTCGCGGAAAACTGCGCGGCTTGCCACTCCAGCAAGATTCCCCAGCCCCCCGTCAGTTCAGGCGTCGACGAGGGTATCTGTGCGGGCGGCGGCAGCGGACCCAACTACCGCGAATGCTGGAACCGCTATTGGTCGTGGGCCCAGTCGAACGCGTTCAAGGACGCGATGGTCAAAATGGTGACCGCGCGCGACGCCGACGGCAAGGATACGTTCCTGCCTGGCAATTACTTGTCGTCCGAGCGGCGGATTCCTGTCGACGTCACCCAGACCAATGCCTGCACGGCGATCGCCACCAACGGATTGGCCGGCGACATCTGGGATAACTTCACCTCAACGTCCTATAAGACCCTGCCGCCGGTGAAGGAGTTGACCGTCTATCATCCCGTCTCCGGCGCGGCCATGTCGTTCAAGCCGCTTGGCAACGGGCGCGGCTACCTGCGGCCGCCTTCCTTGATCAGTGTCTGGTCCAGTGCGCCGTTCCTGTCGAACAACTCCGTTGGTTACAGCGGTTACGAAAGCACTTCCGGCAATCGCGGTGCGTCCAAGCCTGCGGCTTCTCCTCGTGAAGAAGCCTGCCCGGCCGCCAGCGACAACGATCCGGATATGCCATGCGTCGCCAACCGCATGAAGCTGTTCGACCGTTCGATTCGCCAACTGCTCAATCCCTCCGCTCGGCGGACCGACCCGGTCACGCAGGTCCCCGTGCCCGGCTACATGTATCGGACGTCGGCGCCGTCCTGCCTGATCGTCCCGCCTGGCTTCGTCCCATCGCTGGTGCGAAGCTTCGCTGGCCCCCTGCATTGGCTCGCCCCTTGGGCCGTGGACCGGCAAGGCGGCATCAACCTTGGTCCCCTGCCCCGGAACTTCCCGATCAACACACTGACAAATACGCAGTTGCTGCCCGACAACGACCAGCCTGACATGGTCGGCCATTTCTGGAAGCTTCTGAAGGCGACCCCCACCCTGATCAGCGCCTTCCGGCAAATGGGTGGCGCCTGCACGTCGGAAGCGCTGGCGAACCCGGTTACGGAAGCAACGTCCGAGAAAGCCGTCCAGAGCACCGGCCTGATCGACACCTTGGTCGGCCTCAGCAAGTGTCCGGACTACGTCGTCAATCGCGGGCACTATTTCGGCGCCGACCTGTCGGCGGACGATAAAGACGCGCTTATCGCCTACATCAAATACTTCTGAGTCCGGACCCGTGCCTCCCGAAGAACGTTTCGACTATATCGTTGTCGGGGCCGGTGCCGGGGGGTGCGTCCTGGCGGCCCGCCTGGCGGAAGCCGGCAAGCGCGTCCTGGTCCTGGACGCCGGGGACGATCCCGTCACGTCGCAAGAGGCAACGAACCGTCCACCCGCAGCCGACTACCAGGTGCCCGCCTTCCACCCCTTCGCTTCGGAAAATCCGGCGTTCCGCTGGGACTTCTGGGTTCGCCACTACACATCCGACAGCCAGCAGGAAAAGGACCGGCACTACCGGCGCGAATGGGAAGGACAGCAGGTCGATGGCATCCTCTACCCGCGTGCCAGCGGCCTTGGCGGCTGCACCGCTCACAATGCGATGATCGTCGTGCGGCCGAACAATGCGGACTGGAACCATATCTGGCAGGTCACCGGCGATGCCTCCTGGCGGGCATCCAATATGCAACGATACTTCCGCCGTCTCGAGCGCTGCCGCTACCGGTTCCTCCATCGATGGCTGGCAACGCTGTTCGGCTGGAACCCGACCGGTCATGGGTGGCGTGGATGGCTGACGACCGAACGGGCCGTTCCGCTGCGGGCCATTCTGGATTGGCGGCTGCGTCGGGCCCTTTGGCGAGCGCTGCTATCCGTCGCCGGGATGCTTCCGAACGCGATCGTCGACTGGGGCTGGTTCACCAGCAGCGACGGTGATCCCAACGACCAACGGCGCGTGGACGCCGAAGCCCCCATGGTTTGCGTCACCCCGCTCTCCTCCGCCTGCCATGTCCGAACCGGTCCGCGCGAGTTTCTCCTATCGGTCAAGGAACGGTTCCCGGATCGGGTGACCATCCGCCTTAATGCCCTGGTGACCCGTATCGACATAGACCCGATCTCCAAGACGGCGCACGGCGTATTTTACAAGGAAGGCTCCAGGCTATACCGAGCGGCGGCGGGGCCTCATGGGAAGGGTGGGGAGAAGCGCCATGCCGGGGCCTCATGCGAAGTCATTCTGGCAGGCGGAGCCTTCAACACGCCGCAAATCCTGATGCTGTCGGGCGTTGGTGACACCCGGCATCTGTCCGAACATGGCGTCGCAGCAGTGAAGCATCTGCCCGGCGTCGGCCAAAATCTTCAGGACCGGTATGAGATCAGCGTGGTCAACCGGGTGGAACCGGCCTGGCAGACCCTCAAGGGCGCGACGTACAGCGTCGGCGACCGGCCCTACCGCAAATGGCGACGATGGCGTTCAGGTCCTTACACCAGCAACGGTCTGATGTTCGCAGCCATGTTGCCATCCCGCACCGACCAGGAAAGGCCGGATTTGTTCTGCTTCTTCCTGTTGGCCGACTTCAGGGGGTATTATCCGGGATACGCCGAAGCGATCAAGAAACGCAACTACCTGACCTGGACCGTCCTCAAGGCCTATACGCAGAACACGGCCGGGGCCGTCCGGCTGAAATCCGATGACCCGCGCGACCCGCCGGCCATCAACTTCCGCTACTTCGCCGAGGGGAACGGCACCTCCAACGACGATCTTGACGCCATGGTCGTCGGCATCGACTTCGGCCGAAAAGTCGCAGACGCGATCGGCGACCTGATCGTGGAGGAGGAAGCACCCGGACGCCAGCTCTATACTGCCGAAGACCTGAAAGGATACGTCACCGACAATGCCTGGGGCCATCATGCATGCGGCACCTGCGCGATGAAACCCGAAGACCAGGGCGGCGTGGTCGACAGCCGGTTCCGTGTGCATGGGATCGGCAACCTCCGCATCGTCGACGCGTCCATCTTCCCCCGGATCCCAGGATATTTCATCGTCACATCGGTCTATATGATCGCCGAGAAGGCAGCCGACACGATCCTTCAGGACGCCCCGTGATGTCCGCTGTCGTTTGCCACCGTCCATTGCTCACCGCTTTCCGACAGTGACCACAGCGGTGCGTCCGGCTCAGCGCCGTCGATCCGAGTGATACGAAGACGCGGCCCGCCGCTGTTGTTGCTGGCGGTTTGCCACCAGTCGTTCGCGAACAGATGCAGCAAGCCGGACGGTGCCGCGCTGGTCAGGCAGATGCTTGCGCCGGGCGTCCCCAGGTGCCGTCCGATCCTGGCGATCTGGTGCTGCAGTTCGGCGGGCGCACTGGTGAACAGATAGCGCAGGGCGGCGGAAAACGGCTTCTCCATCGGCGGCCAGGCGCGCGGATGGGCGATGGTCGCGGCCAGCAGCATCCAACGGTCCCGCGGCAGGCGGCGTCCGAAGCCCAACAGGTGGCGGACATCCAGCCCCCGCGCCCTCTGTCCATCCGGTTCAGCGAGTGGGCATTCCCCGTCGCGGATCAGGCCGCCGATATAGGTCATCCGGTAATGCGCACCGGTCTCGATGACGATCCCGGTGCGGTACCAATCCCGGTTCGCATCCATCACGAACTCGACCGATTCCCCTGCCTGCAGCCGCCGCATATCGAAACGACCGAGACTGTCGCACACGACTTGCGCCCGATGCAGCACGCTGGGGTGCAGGGACGAATACCCGACGGGATCCGTTCCGCCCGGAACCGGATGCCAGCGCGGCCAAGTACCGAACGTCCGCCAGGTCGGTTCAAGTTCCAGCTCATCATGGATCGGCGCCAAGTCGTGCGGCGCGGTGTCGGGTTTCCCGGGGTGGAACGTCAGCCCCTGCTGCCGCATGGCGTCGACCATCCAGTCCAGGGTGACATCGGACAGGTCCTTTCGTGCGTAACCACCACCGATGTCGCCGTGCGTTCCCCGGAACCACACTTGATGGACGGATGGTGCGGGACCGCCCGCCGCCTCCGGCACGGAAAAGAGCGTGGGGATGAACTGCGACCGCCGCTCATCCATGGAAAGGGCATGATAAACCGTCCTGCAGACGGCCACGGGGTCGGTTGCGAAGGGAAGGTTCTTCCAGATCGGCAGCACCCGGAACCACCAACCCCAAAGCGGGAAGCCAAGCGAGGCGACGGTGTCGAATACGCCGACGAACTCGATGGTCACGCCTGGCCCCGACAGGGTCCGAGCAGGGGGATATGCCATGTCGGTCCGGATGGCGACGGACGACCGGGGGGAGGGCCGGGCGCGGTAAATCTGTACCATGTCGGCACAAAACCGGATATATTCGGCGCGCAGCACCCCGCATCGATAGATCACGCCCGCGATACAGCGCGCGGCAAACGCGCCGCGGGAGAAGCCGACCAGGTAGATGCGATCACCGGGCTGATAGTTGCGAACGATCTCACGATAGCCGTTGACGATGGTCTCGCTGATCCCCGCGCCCGTCCCCGTCTCGATCAGCTTGATCAGCATGGACCACCAGGCCGCGATCTTGCTGCCGGTCTTTCCGCCGGTCGCCGACAGCAGCCGCTGCGTACGCCGCGCTTCCTTGGCGGTGGAGGACGTGTCGGTACCCACGCCGGCTTGATAGAAGACGATCTGCGTCTCGTCGGCGACCAGCGCCTGGGCCAGTTTCCAGATGTTGGTGGCGCTCGACTCGCCGTCTTCGGTTTCATCCGGCCGGTTCGATGTGCCGTCGCAAAGAACGACGATGCGCCGCCCTTCCCCGTTGCCGCGCGGCAGGTCGACGGGTTGTTCAGGTCGTTGCGTATCTTCCAGGAAGCGGCGCCGCCGCGCCGCGTTCCATGCGTCGCGCACCTCGCAGAAACCCGCGGACAGGCCGACGACGATGACGAAGACCGTGCCCCAGTAGACGACCTTGTAGCCGTCCCGCGACAGGGACTTCGGCAGCATGTCCGACAGCGAATCGGCCAGCATGTCATACAGCAGGCGAACCGCGGCAAGCGTGACACCGGCGGAGATCAACGCGAAGGCCGCCCAGAATCCGAACAGCACTATCGCGCAGGCCGACAGCCGGCCGCGATGCAGCGGCCACCGCGATTCAGCCCAGCGCAGGGCGAGACCGATAACGACGGTATTGAACCACCAGGCGCCCGCCGCCAGACTGACGAAAAGCCCAACGAACCACGCGATGAACGTCAAAACCCGGCCCATCGGTCGCATCCCCCTCCGGAATGAGACAATGGAGCGGCTTTCGTTGCATTGCAACCTATCCGGAACGTATCGCTCGCCGCAACGATGTCACGCCCGATACAGTAGCGGCATGTTCCGAGTTCAAACCGGTCGTCAGCGCCAGCCAAGCCCGGGCGCGACATGGGTCAGGATCGCCTCCATGACATGCGCATTGTAGGCGACGCCCAACTGGTTCGGGACGGTCAGCAGCAGCGTATCCGCCTCGGCGATCGCCTCGTCCTGGCGGAGCTGTTCGATCAGCACATCCGGTTCGGCGGCATAGCCGCGGCCGAAGATCGATTGCGTCGCCTCGTCGATGAAGCCGACATGGTCCTGGCTATCCCCTTGGCCACCGAAAAATGCCCGGTCGCGGTCGTCCATCAGGGCAAAAATGCTCCGACTGACCGAAACCCGCGGCTCCCGCGCATGCCCCGCCTCCTTCCACGCCGCCCGAAACGCTCGGATCTGCGCAGCTTGCTGGACGTGGAACGGCTCGCCGGTCTCGTCGTTCTTCAGGGTGGAGGCTTGCAGGTTCATGCCCCGCTGCGCCGCCCAGACCGCGGTGGCGTTGGAGCCGGAGCCCCACCAGATGCGCTCGCGCAGCCCTTCGGAATACGGCTCCAGTCGCAGCAGGCCCGGCGGGTTCTGGAACATGGGCCGCGGACTGGGCTGGGCGAAGCCCTGGCCGCGCAGCACATCCAGGAAGACCTCCGTATGGCGCCGGCCCATATCGGCGTCGGTCTCGCCCTCGACCGGCCGGTAGCCGAAATAGCGCCACCCGTCGATGACCTGTTCGGGCGAGCCCCGGCTGATCCCCAACTGCAGGCGCCCGCCGGCGATCAGGTCGGCCGCACCCGCGTCCTCGGCCATGTAAAGCGGGTTTTCGTAGCGCATGTCGATGACCGCCGTGCCGATCTCGATCCGGCTCGTCCTGGCACCGACCGCCGCCAGCAGCGGGAACGGCGAGGCGAGTTGGCGGGCGAAGTGGTGGACGCGGAAAAAGGCGCCATCCGCCCCCAGTTCTTCCGCCGCGACGGCCAACTCGATGGATTGCAGCAGGACATCCGCCGCCGAACGCGCCTGCGACTGCGGCGAGGGCGTCCAGTGGCCGAAGGAGAGGAAACCGATTTTCTTCATGGTGCGCAGCCTACCAGCGCGGATGCGCACTTCGAAAGCCGCCGGCCAAAAAAGACCCTGGGGCATCAACCCCCAGGGTCCCCTCGAACGCCCCGCGAACGAACCGGTGCGCGGTCAGGCCTTCAGGTCATAGCGATCCAGGTCCATCACCTTGGCCCAGGCCGCGACGAAGTCCTTCACGAACTTCTCCCGCGAGTCGGAGGAGCCGTAGACCTCCGCCAAGGCCCGCAACTGCGAATGCGAGCCAAAGATCAGATCGACGCGGGTGCCGGTCCACTTCAGTTCCTTGGTCTTGCGGTCCCGGCCCTCATACACGTCGTCGCCGGTCGGGTGCCAGACGGTGGCCATGGAGAGCAGGTTGGCGAAGAAGTCGTTCGTCAGGACACCCGGCGCCTTGGTGAAGACGCCGTGCTTGGACCCGCCCGCGTTCGCGCCCAGCACCCGCAGCCCGCCCACCAGCACCGTCATCTCCGGCGCGCTCAGGGTCAGCAGTTGCGCCCGGTCGATCAGGGCTTCCTCGGGGGCCATGAACGCCCGGCCGCTGAGGTAGTTGCGGAACCCGTCGGCCATCGGCTCAAGCGCGGCGAAGGAGTCCGCGTCGGTCTGCTCCGCCGAGGCGTCCATGCGCCCGGGCGTGAACGGCACCGTCACGCTGGTCCCGGCGTCCTTGGCGGCCTTTTCGATCGCCGCCCCGCCGGCCAGGACGATCAGGTCCGCCAGCGAGACCTTCTTGCCGCCGGGCGCCGAGGCATTGAATTCCTTCTGGATCGCTTCGAGCGCCTGCAGCACCTTCGCCAGGTCCGCCGGGTTGTTCACCGCCCAATCCTTCTGCGGCGCCAGGCGAACGCGCGCGCCATTGGCGCCGCCCCGCTTGTCGGAGCCGCGGAACGTCGACGCCGAAGCCCAGGCGGCGGAGACCAGTTGCGGCACCGACAGCCCGGACGCCAGGATCTTCCCTTTCAGCGAGGCGATGTCGGCCTCGTTGACGAGCGGATGGTTCACCGCCGGGATCGGGTCCTGCCAGATCAGCGTCTCTTTCGGCACGAGCGGGCCGAGATAGCGCTGGATCGGCCCCATGTCGCGATGGGTCAGCTTGAACCAGGCACGGGCGAACGCGTCCGCGAACTGGTCCGGATGTTCATAGAAGCGTCGCGAAATCTTCTCATAAACCGGGTCGAACCGAAGCGAGAGGTCCGTCGTCAGCATCGTCGGGACGTGCTTCTTCGCCTTGTCGAAGGCGTCCGGGATCGTGGGTTCGGCCCCTTTCGCCTTCCATTGCTGGGCGCCGGCCGGGCTCTTGGTCAGCTCCCATTCATACTTGAACAGGTTCTCGAAGAAGTGGTTGCTCCACTTCGTCGGGGTCTGGGTCCAGGTGACTTCCGGACCGCCGGTGATGGCGTCGGCGCCGAAGCCCGAACCATGCTTGCTGATCCAGCCCAGGCCCTGGTCCTCGATCGCGCCGGCTTCCGGTTCCGGCCCCATCAGGGACGGATCGCCGGCGCCGTGGGTCTTGCCGAAGCTATGGCCGCCGGCGATCAGCGCGACGGTCTCCTCGTCGTTCATCGCCATGCGCGCGAAGGTTTCCCGGATGTCGATGGCGGCGGCGACCGGGTCTGGATTGCCGTTCGGCCCTTCCGGGTTCACGTAGATCAGGCCCATCTGCACCGCGCCCAGCGGTTTCTGCAACTGGCGTTCGCCGCTATAGCGCTCGTCGCCCAGCCAGGTGCCTTCCGGGCCCCAATACAGTTCCTCCGGCTCCCAGGTGTCGGGGCGGCCGCCGGCGAACCCGAAGGTCTTGAAGCCCATCGATTCCAGGGCGACATTGCCGGCAAGGACCATCAGGTCGGCCCAGGAGATTTTCTGGCCGTATTTCTGCTTGATCGGCCAGAGCAGACGGCGGGCCTTGTCCAGATTGGTGTTGTCGGGCCAGCTATTGAGCGGCGCGAAGCGCTGCTGGCCGCCGCCGGCGCCGCCGCGTCCGTCGGCGATGCGGTACGTCCCCGCGCTGTGCCAGGCCATGCGGATGAACAGGCCGCCGTAATGGCCGAAATCCGCGGGCCACCAGTCCTGCGAGTCCGTCATCAAGGCATGCAGGTCCTTGACGACGGCGTTCAGGTCGAGGGTCTTGAACGCCGCGGCGTAGTCGAACGCCTCCCCCAGCGGGTTGGACCGTGGCGCATGCTGGTTGAGCATCTGAAGGCTCAACTGGTTCGGCCACCAGTCCCGGTTCGCACGCCCGTGTCCCGCGAACGGGCATTTGCCTGCGCCTTGGTCTTCCGTCACTGCGTCCATTGTTCGCTCCGATCCCAGATTGTCCCTCCCCGGTCGGGGGCCTTACATCTTGCATCTTGGTCGGTACCCTTGGTGTGACAACCAGGGGAAAGACCGGCGCCGGGGTTCAGGTCGATGTTCGCACTCCCGGGTTGGGCTTGCAACCTGGAGAATCGCACGTTCCGCCTGTCCGCCGGCCAACTGTCCGCCGGGGCCGTGTCCGCGGCCCGGATGCCCGGTTCGCCGGCCGGCAGCGGCGCGGACGGCTGCTTCGGGTACGCTCGCGGCAGGCCGCATCGCCGCGCACCGGGAGCCGGCGACATGTTCGGACTTCGGACTTGAGTATCTGTTGCGGTTGTGCGCCCTATAGTTACGAAAAAACAAAGATCGGCCTCGGTTTGCAGGGGCTTAGCGGTAGTTGTTTGTGAATCGTATCATAGCGTCACTTGATAGTACATAGGTTTTTCCCCTAGGGTAAATTCGTTGCATCCGAAGGCGATCCAGCCATGAGCGGTGTGGACGAAAGTATTTCGATCTGCGTCGGTACTGTCAGACGTCCGTATTGCATCCAGAGATTCATCAACAGCGTGCGGGCCAACTTCCCCGACATCGCCATCGTCGTAGGGGACCAGGACCCGCCCAACCCGCACCTTCATGCTTTCTACGAAGCTCGGCGCGCCCAGGTCGTGTATGTGGAGGAAGATGCAGGCGTCGGCGCGGCGCGGAACGCCGCGATCGCCCAAATCCAGACGAAATATATCCTGTTCTGCGACGATGACTTCGTTTTCTCGCAGGAAACCAGGCTTGACGGCCCGCTACGCATCCTTGAACATGACGCGTCGATCGACATCGTCGGCGGTCTGGTCCGGGACATTGTCGGCGGAATCGACGCATCAACCGCGCGGGTCCGGCGCTGGGAGCATTTCTTCACGCTGGACCGCAAGCGCCGGATTCTCATGTCGACCTATATCGACGCTTTCACGCCGAAGCGGCGAGAGGTCGACGGCGTCCCCTATTTCCTCGCCGACACGGTCCTGAACTGGAAACTTGCCCGCAGATCGGCGTTCGACCGCGGCGCCGGATGGGACCCCCAGTTCAAATGCAATGGCGAACACAGCGATTTCTATCTGAATATCAAAGAAAACACCGATATCGGCGTCGCGTACTGCCCGAGCCTGATCGTCTATCATCATAGCCCGGATGACTTCAGCTACATGGTCAAGCGCGACGACCAGGACGGGTTCCGGAAACTCGGGGAGAAATGGGGGATCGACGAGGTTCTCGACATCCACGAGGACCAGCGCCGGATGATCCTGGCATCGGGCTGGATCCCGCGGCCGCGGGCGGAAACGGCGGACCCGGCATGGCCTCGGCGCGATTGGGTCGCGCCGATCGATGCCGGCACGCCCGGTCCTCTCGATCCGACGACATGGCCGGCGTCGCCGTGCTGGGTGGACGCGTCCGCCGTCACGTTGCGTGTCTTTTTCCCCGGCGGGGCCGTGCGTCTGACCGTGCAGGACGGCGCAAGCTTCAGCGTGCTCGTCGCCGTCGACAACCAATCCGGACGGCGCATCGGGTGTCTCGGCCCCAGGGCACCCAAGCTGTCATACAGGGCCCTGCACGGACAGGAGTCCGCGCCGGTGAGTCATGAACGGCGAGAAACGGCCCTGACGCACGACCTCATGCCGGGCATCACGTTCCACTTCGTTAACGTCGTGGTGGACTGGGACGCGAACACAGAGGAAACGTTCGAACTGGAGATCGACCTCCACACCCCGGAAGGCGGATGGCTCAATCAACAAGCAACCGCCATGCTGACCGTGGACAGGACGGCCAGGCCTGTCGTCCCAAGCGGCGAGGCCGCCGGCATGGTCATCGACTTCCGGGCCGCGGCGCTGCCGGATTTCCTGCTTCTGACGGAAGGGCTTTCCTTCGTCGAAGATTGGGGGCGGTGGTCCGACGCGAACCTCGCGGACCCGGTGATGTTCCGCTTCTTCGACGCGCTGCCGCTCAAGTTCCGGCTGGAGCTGACATGCATGGCGTTCGGGCCGAACGCCAATCGTCCGATCCGGATCGAGATCGGCGAGTGCGAGAGGACCTTCACCCCCATAGCCGCCAGCGGAACCTACCGGATCAACGTCGCCCTCGATCGCCCCGAGAGGACGATCAGGATCCGTCCGCCCGCGCCCACCAGTCCTGGCTCGCTGGATGAGCGGATCCAGGACGATCGGCTGCTTGGGATCGGCTTTGTCGAACTCAAGATCGTTCCGGTCGAAGTCGCTCACGCCACGCGGGACGGCCACCGCGACGACCCTGCCGAAGCAAGCTTCTGGGAGGCAGCGTACCGCCAAGTAGACCCCTGGAATTACAGGACGGACTACGAGCAGGAGAAGTATCGCCGCACGCTGGAGCTGGTTCCGCCCGGCCCGATCGGCCGCGCCCTCGAGATCGGCTGCGCCGAGGGACTGTTCACCGAGATGCTCGCGCCGTGCGTCGACCAACTCGTCGGATTGGATATTTCCGAGCTGGCGCTTGCAAGGGCGGCGAAGCGGTGCCAGAAGTTCACGAACGTTTCGTTCGAAATCGCTGATTTCAACCACTATCTGCCGGCCGGGCGGTTCGACCTGATCGTCTGCTCCGAAGTCCTCTACTATCAGAAAAATCAATCCACGTTTCAGCAGCTTGTCGGCCGGATCACCCGATCCCTGGCGCCGAACGGCCATCTGCTGATGGCGCATGCCAATAGCGTGAGCGACGACCGTACGACGACGGGCTTCGACTTCAGCGAGGTCGGGGCCGTCTTCATCGGAAAACAATTCGCCCGGTCCGCCAACCTCGCGTTTTTGAAGGAGCTGCGCACCCCCCTCTATCGCATCCAGCTCTTCCGCCATCGCGCCGCCCTTGCAAAGGCGGACGCGGAATCGTTGCCGGTCCGTCAATATCCGCGCGAAGTCATCGACCTGCCGGCCACCTTCATCCACACCCATATCAAATGGGGCGGCTGCGCCCTCACCTTCGCCGAGTCCCGGTATCATTACGAAACGGATTATGTTCCGATCCTGATGTACCACCGGATCGCGTCCGACAGCCCGCCGGACCTCGCCCCCTACACGCTCGATCCCGCGCGGTTCGAGCAGCAGCTTCAGTATCTGCAGCGCCATGGATATTCGACGGCGAAGACCGACGACATCTGGCATTTCAACTGCGCATCCAACGCCACCATGCCGGGCAAGTTCGTCGCGTTGACCTTCGACGACGGGTACCAGGATTTCGCGGACGTCGCCTGGCCCCTGCTGAAGCGCTATGGCTTCACCGCGACGGTCTACCTCCCGATCGACCATGTCGGCCGGCACGCGGATTGGGACCGCAACTACGGCGCCCCCGCGCCGCTGATGGACTGGGCGACCATCAGGGCGCTGGCGAAGGACGGCGTTTCCTTCGGTTCGCATGGCTGCTCGCACCGAAGCCTGCCCTCCCTCGCCCCTGCCGACCTTGCGCGGGAACTCCGGCAGTCGCGTGAGGTCATGAACCGCGAACTCGGCGCCCATCCCAAGGGGTTCTGCTTTCCATACACCGACTTCGATCCCGCGGTGATGGATGCGGTGAAGGGGGCGGCCTATGAATACGCGGTCGCCGGCATCGTGCCGGGCAACCTCGCCGCGACCCCCTACGCGCTGCCGCGGATCGAGGTCCGCAACGATGACGACCTGGACCGTTTCATCGCGAAGCTGCCGCCGCCGCGCCCGTCAAGCCAGGAGCGGCAGGCCGAATACCGGCGGATGCGCGCCATCCGCGATCGCGGGACCTATTTCACCCTGGACGATACGGGATAGCTTCCTTCCGGCAGCGGGTTTCGGCGCCCTGCCTGGCCGAACAGCCAGCCGACGGCGGTATAGACGCTTGACGCCGCCGTCGATCCGGTCCCGACTGCGGCCAGTGTTGTCGGCCTTCCCACCGCCGGCCGCAACGAAGCCAAGGACCCGCCCCATGACCGTCTATGCGCCGTCACTTGCCCCCATCCGCCACGATGCGCCAGAGGAGATCCCGGTCTTCGACCTCGGCCGCTACCGGTCCGGCGACCCCGCGGCGATGGCGGCCCTCGGCGCCGACCTGCGCCACGCCCTGGAGCAGGTCGGTTTCTATTTCGTCGTCAATCACGGCGTGCCAGCCGACCTGATCGCCGCCACGTTCAAGGCGGCCGAGGCGTTCCACAGCCAGCCGGAGGACGCGAAGCTCGCGCTGCGGATCAACCAGCACAATATCGGCTACCTGCCGTTCCGCTCCTCGGTCACGCGGCATTCCAAGCTGAACGCCAACAACCAGCCGAACCTGGTCGAGGCGTTCTTCGTCAAACGCGAAATGGATGCGTCGGAGCCCGAGGCGCCATTCCGAGCGCCCAACCGGTGGCCGGCCGGGGTCCCGGGATTCCGGGAGACGACGCTGGCTTACTGCAACGCCATGGAGGCGCTCGGGAAATCGCTCCTGCCCCTCTACGCCGTCGCACTGGGCCTGGCGCCTGACTGGTTCGACACTGCCTTCGCCGAACCGATGTACACGCTGCGGCTGGCGCATTATCCGCGCCAGGACGTGGTGGCGGAGAACGAATTCGGCCTGGCACCCCATTCCGACACCAGCTTCATGACCCTGCTGGCGCAGAACGACGTGCCGGGCCTGTCGATCCGGCTGCCGAACGGGCGCTGGCTGGACGCGCCGTCGCTGCCCGGCAGCATCCTGGTGAACGGCGGCGACCTGCTGCGGCGCTGGACCAACGACCGGTTCCTCGCCACCCCGCACCGCGTCATCAACCGCTCGGGGCAGGAGCGTTACGCGATCCCGTTCTTCATGGATTGCGGCTACGACTGGGTCATGGAATGCGCCCCCACCTGCCAAGGGACCGACAACCCGCCGAAATACCCCGCGATCACCTACCCCGACTACATGACCTGGTTCCGCAACCAGAACTACGCCGCGGCGGTGCAGACGACGGAGCCGCCCGCGAATGGCTGAACTGCCGATCATCCGGTTCGCCGGCGCCGGCGACCCCGAGATCGCCGCCCAACTGGACGCCACGTTCCGGAACACCGGCTTCTGCTACTTCGCCGATATCGGGATCGACCCGGCGCTGACCCAGGGCGTGTTCGCGGCGTCGCGCCGGTTCCACGCCCTGCCGCGCGCGGACAAGGACGCCATCGCGATGAACCGCTTCCATCGCGGCTACATGGCGCCCAAGAGTTCGATCATCGAAACCTCCTCTGTCGCGCAGGTCACCAAACCCAACGACAGCGAGTCCTTCATGCTGATGCATGAGGTGGCGCCGGACGATCCTCGCTTCGGCCGCCCGCTGGACGGGCCGAACCAATGGCCAGCCCTGCCCAGCTTCCGCGAACCCGTCGAAGCCTATGAGCGCGCCATGCACGCGTTCTGCCTGCGGCTGCTGCGCCCGATGGCGTTGGCCCTGGGCCTGCCGGACGACTGGCTGCTGCCGTTCTTTCAGCAGCCGACGACCTTCCTGCGCCTGCTGCACTACCCGCCGCAGGCCAAGGACGCACCGGACGATGCTTTCGGTTCCGCGCCGCACACGGATTACGGCTTCATCACCATCCTGGCGCAGGACGACCGCGGCGGGCTGGAAGTCCGGCGCAGCGACGGGACCTGGCTGCCTGCGCCCCCTATTCCCGGCACCTGGGTGGTGAACGTCGCCGACATGCTGTCGCGCTGGACCAATGGCCGCTGGCAGTCCACGCCGCACCGGGTGAAGAACCTGTCCGGCGGCGACCGCTATTCCTGCCCCTATTTCTTCGACATGGCGATGGACAGCATCGTCGACGTCGTGCCCACCTGCCGCGGCGCCGACAATCCGCCTCCGGTCCGCTACGGCGACTACCTGATGGAGCGGCTCGACCGCAACTACGCCTATCGCAAGTCGGCCGCGGCGTGACGGAAGGGGCGCTGGAGGTCGCGGGCCTGGCCTATGCCTATGACGGCGCGTTGGCCGTGCGGAACGTGTCGTTCACGGTCGAACCGGGCGAGATCGTCGCCCTGCTCGGCGCGAACGGGGCCGGGAAGTCCACCACCGTCAAGATGCTCGCCGGCGTCCTGCGCCCGCAGCACGGGACCATCCGGTTCGGCGGCCGGGACATCACCGGCGCGCCAAGCCACGTCGTCGTGCGCCAGGGCATCACGCTGGTGCCCGAGGGACGCCTCGTCTTCCCGCAGATGACCGTCGCCGAAAACCTGCGCCTCGGCGCCCACACGCGGGAGCGGTCCCGTGTCCCGACGCTGATGGACCGCGCCTTCGACCTGTTTCCGCGCCTGGCGGAGCGGCGCGGGCAGCTCGCCGGGTCCATGAGCGGGGGCGAGCAGCAGATGCTGGCCATCGCACGCGGCCTGATGGCGGAACCGCGCCTGATCATCCTGGACGAGCCCTCGCTGGGCCTGATGCCGAAAGTCACCCAGGAGCTGTTCCGGCTGATCGCGACGATCAACCGGGACGGCCTCAGCGTGCTGCTGGTCGAGCAGAACCTGCACCAGTCCCTGCGCATCGCCCATCGCGGGCACGTGCTGGAAAAAGGCGAGGTCGTCATGGCCGGCACCGGCCAGGAACTGCTGGCCGACGACTACGTCCGGCGGGCCTTCCTCGGTCGATAGGCCGGCCTCACGCCTCCTCCGCCTCCGGGGTGCCCAGGTAGGCGGCGATCACCCGCTCGTCGGCCGCGACCGCCTCGGGTGCTCCCTCCGCGATCAGCCGCCCGGCGTCCAGCACCAGGATCCTGTCGGAGACCTCCATGACCGACGGCATGTCGTGCTCCACCAGGACGACGGTGACGCCTTCTGCCCGGACGCGCCGCAACACGTCGATCATGGCGGCCGTCTCGGTCGGGTTCAGCCCCGCGCACGGCTCGTCCGCCAGCAGCAAGTCCGCCCGCGTGGCGATCGCCCGGGCCACCTCCAGGTGACGGAGTTGCCCGACGGTCAGGGTACTGGCCTGCCGATGGGCCAGGTAGGCGATGCCGGCCAGCTCCAGGGCCCGAGCGGTGGCGGCCGGAACGTCGCGGGGGCCGGCCTTGCCGAACAGGGCGCCGACCCGGACATTTTCCACCACCGACAGGTCGCGGAACGGTTTGGCGATCTGGAAGGCGCGCGCGACCCCCAGCGCCGCGATGCGATTGGTCGGCAAGCCCGTCAGCCGCTGCCGCCGCAGCCAGACCGACCCCGCGGTCGGCGCCAGGTAGCCGGTGACCAGGTTGAACAGCGTGGACTTGCCGGCACCGTTCGGGCCGATGACGCTGGTGATGGACCCCGTCTCGACGGCGAAGGACACGTCCGCCATCGCCTGCAGGCCGCGAAAGTTCTTCGACAGGCGCTCCACGCGCAGGATCGGTTCCGCGGTCATGGGACACCGGTCCGGCGGCGAAAGGTCCGTGGGCGCAAGGTCCGTGGGCGCAAGGTCCGTGTCAGGCCCAGGACGCCGCCCGGCGCGGCCAGGACCAGGATCACCAGCAGCAGGCCGGTGGCGAACAAATGGAAATCCAGCAGGCGTGCCAGGATCACCTGCGTCACGAACACCAGCAGGAACGCGCCGATGACGGGACCGAACAGCGTCCCCATGCCGCCGAGCAGCGAGAACACAACGAGGTTCAGGTTCGTGTCGTCGCGATAGACGGAATCGGTGGTGATATATCCCAGCGCGTGCGCGTAGATCACGCCCAGCATTCCCGTCAGGATCGCGCTGACCACGAACGCCGTGCGCTTGTACCGTTCCGTCGGCACGCCCAGCATGCGGGCGGTGTCCTCGTCCTCCCGGATGCTCAAAAGCCCGGCGCCGAAGCGGCTCCGCCGGATCAGCCAGGCGACCAGCAGGACGACCAGGCCGAACAGCAGGTAGGTTTCATAGAAGAAGGTTTCAGGCGCGACGTTGTCCGGGGCGACGGACGGGAAGTTCAGGCCCATGGAGCCTTGCAGCGCGTCGATGTTGTTGTTCAACTCTGCGCAGACATGGGCGACGCCCAGCATCGCGATGGCGAAGAACGTGCCGCGCAGCCGCAGGATCGGATAGGCGATCACCGCCGCCAGGACGGCGCACGCGGCCATCCCGGCGGCCAGCCCGAGGCACAAGGCCTCCACGGGCGCCAGGCTGGAGAACTGGACCTCCGCCAGGCCCGCCGCGAAGGCGCCGACGCCGATGAAGGCGGAATGGCCGAAGCTCGCATAGCCGGCGAACCCACCCAGGATGTTCCAGGCCACGGCCAGTCCCGCCGAGTACAGCATCAACTGTCCGACGCGGACGTAGAACGGCGGCAGCACCAGCGGCCCCAGGGCGAGCAGGACGGCGCAGGCCAGCGCCAGGGCAATCGAATGCGGGGCAATCGAGTGCGGGGCGATCGAGTTCGGGGCGATCGCGTATCGCTTCATCGGGATGCCGCGAACGCATTGCCCAGCAGGCCGTTCGGCCGGACCAGCAGCATCACCACCAGCAGCAGGAACATGGTCGCGTTCGGAAACGCCGGGCCGACATATTGCGCCGTCATCGTGCTGACCACGCCCAGCAGCAGGCCGCCGATCAGCGCGCCGGCCGGGCTGCCGACCCCGCCCAGCACCACCACGACGAAGGCGTTCAGCGTCCACAGCGCCTCATCGGCGGGGGAGAACGGCAGGATGATCCCGATCACGATCCCTGCCGCCCCGGCGAACGCCGCCGAAACGGCGAAGGTCAGGGCGTAGACATGCCGCACGTCGATCCCGCACAGGCGGGCGGCGAGGGTCTGCTGTGCCGTGCCGCGGATGACGCGCCCCAGCGGCGAGGCCTTCAGCAGCAGCGCGAGGCAGGACAGCAGGACCAGGCTCGCCAGCAGCGCGCTGACCCGGACTGCGTCGAAGGTCAGCCCGGCGACGTGGAACGAAGCGAAGGCATAGCTGGGCGTGATGTTCTTCATATCCGGCGAGAACACCCAGATCATCGCGTTCTGCAGCATCAGCGCGACCCCGAACGTCAGCAGCATGGACCCGAGGTTCGACCGGTCGACCGCCCGCTGGATCAGGAAGCGCTGGTATCCGTACCCCGCCACGAACAGCACGGCCATGACCAGCGGCATCGTCAGCAGGGGATCGACGTGCAGGGCATGGGAAAAGACCAGCGCCAGATAGGCCCCGATCAGGACCAGCACGCCGTGACTCAGGTTGATGACGTGCAGGACGCCGAAGATCAGCGAAAAGCCGACGGCGGACAAGGCATAGATGCCGCCCAGCACCAGGCCGTCGGCAAGGGTCTGGGCAATCAGGTGCATGGCCGTGTCCGCAAAGGCAGGCCGAGCGTCATGGTTCGGCTATCCCGCATGGACGTCCGGGACACCCACGCTCAAGCCTTCTTGTCCCAACTCGGCGCGGGATAGATCGGGCTGGCCGATTTCGCCTCCAGCGGGAACACCGTTTCCAGCTTGCCCTTCTGGACCTGGCCGATCATGCCGCCCATCAGCAGCGCGTCGCCGTCGCCCTGCGGCGTGAACTTGATACGGCAGTAGAATGTCTCGAAGTCGGCGGCGGCCAGCGCGTCCCGCACCGCCTCGGGCTTCGTCGTCTTCGCCGCCTGCATGGCCAGGACATAGGTCAGGATGCACGCCGCCGCGCCGGCCGTGTGATAGGCGATCGGGCGGGTGAACTTGCTGCGGTAATACGCCGCGAACTTGTGCGAATCCCCGAAGAACTTGTCCTTGTAGGGCACGTCCTCGTCCCAGTAGGTCGAGCACATCAGGTCTTCCGCGTATTTGCCCAGCGCTTCCCGGAATGAGGCAAGCTGCGGGCCCAGCCCCTGGAACAGCAGCTTCACGTTGGTTCCGCTCGCGACCATCTGCCGAGCGACCAGCAGCGAGTCCTCGTCGTGCATGACGCAGACAAGCAGGTCGGGGGTCTTGGCGCGCACGGAGCCCAGGACGCTGGACACGTCGGTCGGCTTCGCCGGCAGCTCATACGTATCGAGCCGCTTGAACCCGGCTTCGTCGCAGGACAGCCGCACCCCTTCGGCGGCGGTCTTGGAGAACGCGTCGTTCGTATAGATCACCGAATAGGTCTGGGGCAGGGGCTGCAGCGTCTTGAACAACGACGCGGCGGCCGCGAACTGGCGGGTCGCGCGCGGATACATCCCGAACACGTATTTGAAGCCGCGCGTGAAGATCGCGTCCGATCCGCCGCCGGTCTGCACCATCGGCTTGCGCGCCCGTTCGGTGATCGCCGCCGTGGGCAGGACGATGTTGCTTCCGAACGAGCCCAGGAAAAAGTCCGTGCCGTCGTCGATCTGCCGCTGGATCAGCGTCGTGGCGCGCGCGGGGTCGCTGGCGTCGTCGAACAGTTTCAGTTCGATCCGATATTTTTCCCCGGCGATCTCCACGCCGCCCAGCACGTCGTTCAGATAGCTGGCGGCGGTCAGATAGCCGTTGTTGACGTTCAGCCCGGTCTCTGCCGCCGCGCCGGTCAGCGGCACCGATCCGCCAAAAACCAGAGGCTTTGCCGCTGCCCGCGCAGAGCGGATCGCGGGCGTGGCGAGGACAGCGGCACCCAGAAGCACGTCGCGACGTTTCATCACCCATCTCCAGCACTCAGCGCTGGCTGTGCAAGATACATGCCCCCGGCACGGTAACCAACGGGCGGCGATCACGGCCGCCGGCGCCCTGCCGTCGCATCGCGCCGCGGCGGCGCCACCCCCGGCGGCATGACCGGGCGGCGGAACGCAAGGCAGCCGATCCCAGGTCGCCGCGCCACGGCGTCACGCGCCATTCAATCGCCCAGGAAATCCGCCGGGTTGACGGCGAGCGGCGGATCGATCGACACGGTCGCGACCTTGGCGGCCGGCGGGGCGGCCGTTTCGATGCTGATCTCGATCGGCGGGGGTTGGGAGACCGGTCCGGGGAATTCGATCTGGACCTTGTACGTGGCGGTCTTCAGGAACTCGGCGCCGGATGTCGGGCTCCAGCCCGAGGGTGTCGGGAACTTCCACGGAGTGACCGTGACCTTATAGGTCACCCTGCCGCCGCGCGCCTTCACCGCCTGGTGGAGGTCCCGCATCCAGCCTTCCATGCCCCGGTTCTGGAACAGCTGGTTCATCTCCTTGGGCGCCTCCATCAGGCCGGCGCCCGCCTCGTCGCCGAACCCCGGGCCGACGGCATGGCTCTTTTCCCAATCCTCCGGCTTCAGCCCCGGACCCTCCGGATCGATCAGCTTGCTGGAGCCGTTGTAATTCGGCGCCTGGTCGCGCGGGATCGGGTCCTTCAGCTCCCCTTCGATCGTCACATCATACGCCCCGTCCACGCTCGGCCCCTTGCTGACGCTCTTGACGCCGCCGGTGCCGGCCGTCCCCTTGTCGAAATCGTTCAGCTTGTAGCCAGGCTTTTCGGAGAACTTGGGCGGCGCCCCCTGCGTGGAGGCGGATTTGTTCTGCGATCCGCCACCCCCGCCGCTCGACATGGCGTGCGTCACCGCCGTCGACGTGGCCGCGGCGCCACCGCCCAGCTTGGCGGATTGCGCCATGGTCGTCGTCGCCTTGGTGGCTTCCTGCGCGACTTCGACCGGCATGCGGACCACGATGCCCTCGCTCGTCACGACGTCCGCGAACCCGGTCGGCGGCGGGCCCTTCAGCGGACCGCCGCCGCCTTTCGCGACGCCGTGCATGACGATCATGATCAGCCCGTTGACCACGGTGGTGCTGATGGCCTGCGCCAGGTGGTCGCCTGCCGCTTTCAGGTCGTCCTCGGTCTTCGCATCGCGCGCCTTGGCGAACTCGATCATCTCGTTGATGGCGTCGAACAGCACCGAACCGATGAAGATGCCGGTGATCGCCAGACCGATATCCGCCGCCCAGCCGGCCGGCGTGACCTGGGAAACGACGAAGGCGCCGGCGAAGGACAGCAGGGCGATGACGAAGGCCTTGGGCGTCACCATGCCCTCGATCTGGGCGACCATCGCGTTCGCCACCTTCGCATAGTCATAGGCCGCCAGCAGCTTGTCCTCGACCGACATGTGCGCGACGTCACGCGCCCCCGCCCCGTCCGCGGGCTGGGCACCGCCGCCCGTGGAGCCGCCGGCCGCCTGCGGGTCGGTCATTTGGGCGACCTGCGACTTCGGTCCCACCCGCGGATTGTCCAGCGCCCCCTGGTGCAGCGCCGCGACCTGCTCCGCGCTGAGCGGCGCCAGGCGCTTGCGTATGTCGTCGCGGTTGAAACCGTTCAGCGCTTCGGCGGCCTGCTGCCAGTCCTGCTCTTCCAGCCAGCCCCGGAAATCCTCGTCGAGCTGCTTCGCGCGGTCGGCATCGATCTGGGCTTGCGTCCGTCCCCCCGGATCGGGCTTGGGCGAGGCCCCTTGCTTCCGGTCGTGCTCGTAATGACCCCGGCTGTAGCCTTCGTTGTAGTCGACCTCGCCATCGCCGGCGCGCGGGCCGGGGTTGGCAGGGGCGCCGCTCAGCCCGTCCTGGTATCCCTGGTTGTAGTCGTCGGACGCGTTCGGACCTCCGTTCACCGGCGCGGGGCCCGGCGCACCCGCCGCCGCCTGGACCGCACCTGAGGTCTCCCCTGAAGTCTCCCCTGAAGTCTCCCCTGGGGCCTCGGCCGGCGGCTCCCGGGTGGAGATGCCGGTGAAGCGGGTCGACCAGCTATGGATATCCTCCGTGAGTGTATCCGACATGAGTCCGTCTCCCGTCGTTATACCCTTGAAACCGGTTCCTGGTCGCGAAGCCCCTATGCGCGCCGGATGTTCCAGAACAGCGGCATCCCCGTCAGCCCCCCGGTCAGGGACCGGTTCTGGGTCGTCGGCTGGAAGAACTGCCCCAGCGGCAGGAAGGGCACGTCCACGAAGGCCTGGGCCTGGATCGACGCGGCGATCCGCTTCTGCTCCGCGGGGTCCGTCGCCGCCAGCCACTGGTCGCGAAGCTGCTCCAGCTTCGGCGCGTCCGGCCAGCCGAACCAGGCGGACCCGCCGTTGCCGCGCAGCGCGAGGTTGCTGGCGGGACTGGACATGTCGGCGCCGGTGAAGGTGGTGATGAACACGTTCCAGCCGCCCTTGTCCGGCGGCGCCTTGCTCGCGCGCCGGCGGATCACGCTGCCCCAGTCCATGGCCTGCAGGTCGACGTTCAGTCCGCAGTGCCGGAACATGTCGGCCGCGACGTTGCACAGCGCATCGATGCGCGGGTAGTCGCTGGGCGTCATCACCACGACCTTCTCGCCCTTGTAGCCGGCGGCTTCGATGGCGCGCTTGGCGCCCGCGACGTCGCGTGGCTTGCTCAGCACCGCCAGGCCGGCATCGCTGGCCATCGGCGTGCCGGGCGCGAAATAGCCGATGCCGGTCCGCGACGCCCCCGGCGTGTCGCCGACGACGGCGGCCATGAACTCCGACTGGTCCAGCGCCATCAGCAAGGCCCGGCGGATCGCCGGGTTGTTGAAGGGCGGAAACAACTGGTTCATCCGCAGCAGGCCGATATTGCCGGTGACCTCCACCACGAAGGTCTTGAGGTCGGGCGCCCGCTTCATCAGCGGCAGCAGGTCGAACAGCGGCTGCTCCCACCAATCGGCCTCGCCGCGCTGCATCGCCGCGGCGGCGGTGGCGCCGTCGGGGATCACGTTCCAGACGACCCGGTCGAAATGAACCTGCTTGGGGCCGGCGGTCCAGTCCGGCGTCCCGTCCTCGCACGGGCGGTAGCCGGCGAAGCGTTCATAGACGACCCGCGAGCCGACCACCCGCTCATCGGCCAGGAAGCGGAACGGGCCGCTGCCGACCATCTCCGTCACTTGCTTGAACGGATCGGTCTTCGCCAGCCGTTCCGGCATGATCGGCAGCATGTTGATGCCGATCTTGCCCAAGGCCTCCGGGAGCAGCGGGAACGGCTGTTTCAGACGGAACTGGATGGTACGGTCGTCGGGCGCGGACAATTCGTCGGTCATCAGCATCAGCGTCTGGCCGAAGGCGTCGCGCTTGCTCCAGCGCAGGATGCTGGCGACGCAGTCGCGCGCCAGGACAGGTGTATTGTCGTGGAACCGCAGCCCGTCCCGCAGCGTCAGCCGCCACAGCCGGCCGTCCTGCTCCGTCGTGTGGCCGGCGACCATCTGCGGCCGGACGCGGAAATGGCTGTCCTGGCCATACAGCGTGTCGAACACCAGGTAGCCATGGTTGCGGGTGACGTAGACCGAGCTCCAGACAGGATCCAGCACCGTCACGTCCGCCTGCGGGATGAAGCGCAGCACGCTTTGGGTTTCGGCCCGCACCAGGGCAGGGCGAGCGAGCGTGGCCGATGCGCCTGCCCCTAGGAAAGTACGGCGTTTCATATGACGGGCCTCCGATACGGACCGAGACGATCCTATTACGATCTCGGTATGTCCAGCGGAACTTTAGCGACCGGCCGCGTCCCGGTCAGCCGCGTCGTATCTCCCATGACCAGGACGACCGACCGGGATGGGCGCCTCGGCATCGTTGAACAGGGTTCCCGCCGCCGTGCATTTGATCCTTGTCGATCATGCCTGCATGTGTAACGACTTCGCCGCTCCTCATGGATTCCGATATGGCCCGGCGCGCGCAAGCCGGCTTAGGATGCGCCCCATGACCCCCATGCGCGTGGCCTTCGTCACGATCGGCCAGGCGCCGCGCGACGACGTGGTGCCGGAGTTGCTGTCACTGCTGACGGCGGGTCCCGACGACGTCGAGCCCGCCCAGTTCGGCGCGCTCGACGGCCTGACGGAAGCCGAAATCGCCGCGCCCGCCGCGCGCGAAAGCCGGCTGTATACGCGGCTCGCGACCGGACGCCATGTCGTCGTCGGCGCCGGGTTCGTCGCAAGGCGGCTGGAGCCCCTGCTGCTCCGGCTGGACGACTGCGGCTACGACCTGATCGTCCTGATCACGACCGGCGTCTTCCAGCCCTTCCGCCTGCGCACCCTGTTCGTGCACGGACAGCAGGCGGTCGACGCCTGGATCGCCGCGCTGGTGATGGGCGCGTGCGAGCTGGGCCTGATGTATCCGCTGGCGCAGCAGCACCGCCCCTTCGCGCATGGCACGCTGATCCAGAACGCCCAGGCCGTGGCCGCGACCGGTGAGGCCAGCCGCCTGGACGACGCCGCCGCGCAGCTTGGCCAGGCGTCGCTGATCCTGATGCACTCGGTCGGGTACACCGAGGCGATGGCGCGGCACGTCGCCGCCCTGACCGGCAAGCCCGTGGTGACCGCCCGCCGGATCATCGCGGGCGCGATCCGCCTGCACGCCGACCTGCTGCACGCTGCCCCCGCACGGCAGACCGCGGCCGCGCCGTTCCAGCCCGACATGCTCCAACCCGACATGGCCCAGTCGGACGTCCTGGGCGACCGCCTGCCGGACGGCGCGGAGCAGTTGACACCGCGCGAGCAGGAGGTGCTGGCCGCCGCGTTGAGGGGCGAGGGCAACAAGGTGATCGGCCGCCGCCTGGGCATCAGCCACCGCACGGTCGAGGTCCATCGCGCCCGAGCGCTGTCGAAGCTGAACGCCGCGTCGCCGACGGAGGTGATCCGCCGGATGCTGATCATGGGCAATCGCTGACCAGGTACTGAACACGTTGCCCAGGAAAGCGGCGCAACGGCCGCGTTTTCCGGCCTGTTGTACGGGCTCGCCCTTATGCCCAGCCTCGGCTTTTGCGTCCTATCCTGCTCGGGTTGCCTGCCTGGAGGATGAGTGTGCCCAAACGGATCGCCTTCGTGACCATCGGCCAATCGCCCCGCGACGACGTGATGCCCGATATCGCGGCCGAGTGCCGGACCGTGTTCACCCCGACCGAGATCGGCGTGCTGGACGACCTGGACGAAGCCGGCATCGCTGCCTGCGCGCCCCGGCCGGGCGATTCCATCCTTGTGTCCCGCCTGCGGGACGGACGCGGCGTGCTGCTGGGCAAGCCGGCGGTCGAGCGGCGCCTGCACGCGATCTTCGCCGCCCTGGACACCCAGGGCTTCGACCTGGTCGTGCTGCTGTGCACGGGCACGTTCGGGCATTTCACACTGCGCACCCGGTTCCTTGAACCGCAGCTCGTCGTCGACAATTTCATGCCGGGCCTGGCCTATGGCGCGAAGACCCTGGGCGCGCTGCTGCCCGAACCCGGCCAGGCCGCGGATTTCGCCGGGCTGCCCGGGGTGGCGACGGTCACGGCCTCGGCCTCGCCCTATGCGGCGGACCCGTTCCCGGCGCTGCGGGACGCGGGCGCCCGGCTCGCCGACGCGGACATGATCATGATGCACTGCATCGGCTTCACCGAGGCGATGCGCCAGGCGGTGATGCAGGCCGCCGGCCGGCCCGTGCTGCTGTCGCGCCGCCTCGTCGCCCATGCCATCGACCTGCTGCTGACCTGAGCGTCCTTGATCATGCGCAACCTTCGCCTCGGCTTCGACATTGGCGGCACCTTCACCGATTTCGTGCTCGCCGACCCCGCCACCGGCGCGCTGCGCCTGCATAAGTGCCTGACCACGCCGGAAGACCCGGCAATCGGTGCGCTGGACGGCCTGCGCCGGATCGTCGCCGACCACGGCGCCCGGTTCTCCGACGTGGCGGAGATCGTCCACGGCACCACGCTCGTCACCAACGCGGTGATCGAGCGCAAGGGGGCACGCCTCGGCCTGATCACCACCGCCGGGTTCCGCGACGTGCTGGAGGCCGGGACCGAACAGCGTTACGACATCTACGACCTGTTCCTGACCTTTCCGGAACCGCTGGTCCCCCGCCGCCGCCGGCTGGAAGTGACGGAACGCGTCGACCGCGACGGCAACGTCGTCACCGCGCTGGACGCCGACAGCGTACGCCGCGCCGCCCGCGCGCTGCGCGACGCCGGTGCGCAGGCCGTCGCCATCTGCTTCCTGAACGCCTATCGCGAACCGAAGCACGAGCGCGATGCCGCCGCGATCGTGGCGGAGATGCTGCCGGGCATCCCGATCTCCCTGTCCTCGGACGTGGTGGCGGAGATCGGCGAGTACGCCCGCTGCGTCACCACCTGCGCCAACGCCTATGTGCAGCCGCTGATGGCCGCCTACCTGCAGCGGCTGGAGCAGGCGTTGCGCAGCTCCGGCTTCACCGGCCCGCTGCGGCTGATGCATTCCGCCGGCGGCCTCGTCTCGGTCGAGGCCGCTCGGGCGGTGCCGATCCGGCTGCTGGAATCCGGCCCGGCGGGCGGCGCCCTGGCGGCGGCCCTGCTGGGCGAACGCGCCGGGCACCGCGACCTGCTCGCCTTCGACATGGGCGGCACGACGGCCAAGGCCTGCCTGATCGAGGACGGCCGCGCACAGATCGCCCCGATGCTGGAGGCCGGGCGGGAACACCGGTTCAAGAAGGGGTCCGGGCTGCCGATCAAGGCCGCCACGGTGGACATGATCGAGATCGGCGCCGGCGGCGGCTCCATCGCCGCGATCGACACCGTGGGACTGCTGCGCGTCGGCCCCCGCTCCGCCGGCGCCGCGCCGGGCCCCGCCTGCTACGGCAAGGGCGGCGCGGAACCCACCGTGACCGACGCGAACCTGGCCCTGGGCTACTACGACCCCGCGTTCTTCCTGGGCGGCACCATGGCGCTGGACGTCGGCGCCGCCCGCGCCGCCATCGCCCGCCTGGCCGGACCGCTGGGCCTGAGCGTGGAACAGGCTGCCTGGGGCATCCACAAGGTCGTGGTGGAGGCCATGGCCGATGCGGCCCGCGTCTACCTGGTGGAGCGCGGCAAGGACCCGCGCCGCTATGCCATGGTCGGCTTCGGCGGCGCCGGCCCGGCCCATGCGGCCGAGGTCGCCCGCGCCCTGGGCATGTCGGAACTGGTCGTCCCCCCCGCCTCCGGCGCGGCCTCGGCGCTGGGCTTCCTCGCCGCCCCGCTCTCCGCCAGCCGCGTGCGCTCCCGCCTGATGCGCCTTGGCCAGAGCGCCGACCTGGCGGAGGTCGAGACGGTGCTGCGGGCGCTGGAGGCCGAGGCACGCACCGAACTCGCCGCCGGCGGCGTGGCCGACGTCGCGCGGGTCGAACGCAGCGCCGACATGCGCCTGGCCGGCCAGATGCACGAGATCAGCGTGCCGCTGCCCGACGCGGCCCTGGCGGCGGACAGCCTGCCCGCCCTGGAAGCGGCGTTCGAGGCCGCCTACACCGCACGCTATGCCGCGCTGCAGCCAGGGGCGACGATCGAGGCGGTGAATTTCCGCGTCACCGTCACCGGTCCGACGCCCGTCCTGACCTTGCACGAGCCCGGGGACGCCGCGCAGGCCGCCCGCAAGGGCGAACGCCAGGCGTGGTTCGGCGAGGGGTTCGTCACCACCCCCGTCTACGACCGCTACGCCCTCGCGCCGGGCAGCGAGATCGCCGGCCCCGCGATCGTGGAGGAGCGCGAAGCCACCACCGTCGTCGCCCCCGGCGACACGCTGCGCGTCGACGCCGCCGGCAACCTGCGCATCGCCATCGGCGCCGCCAGCGCCATGACCCTGGTGCGCCCCGACATGACCCAGGAACAGGCAAGGGCGGCGATCGAGGCCGATCCGATCGCGCTGGAGATCATGTGGAGCCGTCTGACCACCGTCGTCGACGAGATGTGGCTGACGATCATCCGCACCGCCTTCTCCCTGATCATCGCCGAATCGCAGGACTTCGCCTGCGAACTGCTGGATCCGGCCGGCGAGACGCTGGCGCATTCGCCGCGTGCGATGCCGGTCTTCAACCTGACGCTGCCGCGCGCCGTGAAGGCCCTGCTGGCCCGTTTCCCGGCCCATACGCTGCAACCCGGCGACATGCTGGTGACTAACGATCCCTGGCTCTGCGCCGGGCATCTGTACGACATCGCCGTGGTCTCGCCGGTGTTCCGCGACGGACAGGTCGTGGCGCTGGTCGGCACGGTCGGCCATGTCGCGGATATCGGCGGCACGCGCGACAGCCTGCGGGCGCGCGAGATCTTCGAGGAAGGGCTGCAGATCCCGCCGATGAAGCTGGCCCGCGCCGGCGTCGACAATGAGGACCTGTTCGCGCTGATCAACGAGAACGTACGCAACCCCTCGCAGGTGATCGGCGACATCCAGGCCTTCATGGCGGCCAACCGGATCGGCGCGCAGCGGCTGTGCGCGTTCATGGACGAGTACGGCCTGGCCGATCTCAGCGCCTTGGCCGGCATCGTGCAGGACCGGGCGGAACAGGCCATGCGCGCCGCGATCCGCGCCCTGCCGGACGGGATATACGAAAGCCGCGTCTCGCTCAGCCCCGTGGACGCGAAGATCACGCTGCCGCTGCGGCTGACCGTTTCAGGTGACACGATCGACCTGGACTTCGCCGGCGCGCCGCCGCAACTGGCGCAGGGCGGTGTCAACTCGACGCTGAACTACACGGCGGCGCACGCGACCTATCCGCTGAAATGCATGCTGACGCCGAACGTGCGCGGCAATGCCGGCTGCTATCGCCCGTTCCGGGTGACGGCGCCCGAAGGCTCGATCCTGAACTGCGTCCGGCCCGCGGCGGTGGCGGCGCGCACCCGCACCGGCTGGTACCTGGCCCCGGCCGTGTTCGCCGCGCTGGCGGACGCCGCGCCGGACGCCGTGCAGTCGCCGACCGGGCTACCGGTCGCGGTGACGGTCTCCGGCCGCGACGCCGAGGGGCGGTTCTATGCCGATCACCTGTTCATGGGCGGCGGCCAGGGCGCCAGCCGCCACGGCGACGGCAAGTCCGGGCTGCTCTATCCGACCTCGGCCGCCAACACCGCCATCGAGGTGTTCGAGGCGCGCGTCCCCGTCCTGGTGGAGGAAAAGACCTTCCTGCCCGATACCGGCGGCGCCGGCGCCACGCGCGGCGGCCTGGGCCAGCGCGTGCGGTTCCGCAAGCTGCACGACGACGGCCAGCCGACCCTGGCCGCCCTGTTCCCGGAAGGCGTGAAGGCCGTGCTGCCGGGGCTGGCCGGCGGACAGCCGGGCGCCAAGGCCTTTGCCGGCGTACGCACCCCCGACGGCACGCTGCTGCGCGATTGCGGCCCCGGCGAACTGGTGACCCTGACCCGCCCCGGCGAGGTCGCCGAGATCGTCTTCGCCGGCGGCGCCGGCCATGGCGCGCCGCTCCATCGCCCGGCCGCCGCCGTCGCCGAGGACCTGCGCGACGGCCGCATCACCGAAACCGCGGCGCGCGAGATCTACGGCGCCGGCCTCAGTCCCGCCGCAGAATGACGCCGCAGCGTGACCGGGCACCGACGGAGCGGCCAGCACAGACATCCACGGAGTGATCAGCATGGACATCGCGACACCTGACGTCCCCCCGGTTGCTCCGGCCGCCGCACGCCATCCGACGCTGTTCGAACCGGCGACGCTGATCCTGCTGACCGTGCTCTGCGTCATCGGCGCGATCATCGGCATGCAGCTTCTGGTGACGCTGGGCGTGACGGCGAACACCTCCATCGTCGGCGCCCTGATCGCCATGGCGCTGGCACGGGTGCCGTTGCGCGCCTTCAGCCGCTACCGCTCGATCCACGTGCAGAACCTGGCGCAGAGCGCGATTTCCGCCGCCACGTTCGGGGCGGGCAACGCGCTGCTGCTGCCGATCGGCATCCCCATGCTGATGGGCCGGGCGGACCTGGTGCTGCCGCTGCTGGGCGGGGTGGCGCTGGCCATGCTGGTGGACGGCACGATGCTGTACCGGATGTTCGGCTCCCGCGCCTTCCCGGCCGAGGGCGCCTGGCCGCCCGGCGTCGCGGCGGCGGAGGCGATCCGAGCGGGCGATGAGGGGGGACGGCGGGTGCTGGTGCTGGGCGGCGGCGTGCTGGCCGGCATCGTGGGCACGGGGTTCCTGGGCATCCCCATGTCGGCCTTCGGCGTCGCCTTCATCGGCAATGTCTGGGCGCTGACCATGTTCGGCATCGGGTTGCTGCTGCGGGGCTACGCGCCGCACCTGTTCTCCGCCTGGCTGCCCGGCGGGGACATCGGCAAGGCCTTCGTGCCGCACGGCATCATGATCGGCGCCGGCCTGGTGGCGCTGGTGCAGGTGGCGTTCGTCCTGTCGGCCCGCCGGGCAGCGAGCGACATGACGGGCCCGGGCTCGGGCCGCGTGCTGGGCATGGGCGCGGCGGCCTATCTGGTGATCGCGGTGCTGATCGCGCTGGGCGGCGGGCTGGCGGCGGACCTGTCGCCGGGCATGCTGGTCGCGTTCGTGATCTATGCCGCCTTCGCCGCCCTGGTGCATGAACTGATCGTGGGGCTGGCGGCGATGCATTCCGGTTGGTTCCCGGCTTTCGCCGTGGCGCTGATCACGCTGATCATCGGCATGCTGATCGGCTTCCCGCCCATCGCCTTGACGCTGCTGGTCGGGTTCTCGGCCGCCACCGGACCGGCCTTCGCGGACATGGGCTACGACCTGAAGGCCGGGTTCATGCTGCGGGGCAACGGCGCCGACCCGGTCTTCGAGGCGGACGGGCGGTTCCAGCAATACCTCGCAGCGGTGTTCGCCTTCGTCGTCGCCGGCGTGGTCGTGCTGGTATCCTACCGCGGCTATTTCGCCGCCAACCTGGTGGCGCCGGTGGCCAAGGTCTATGTCGCGACGATCAAGGCCGGCGCGACGCCGGGCGCGGTCCGGGCGTTGCTGACCTGGGCCGTTCCGGGGGCAGCGCTGCAACTGATCGGCGGCCCCAAGCGCCAGTTGGGCGTGCTGTTCGCGACCGGCATGCTGATCGTCTTCCCCGCCGCCGGCTGGGCCGTCCTGGCCGGCGTCGCCTCTCGGCTGGCCTATGGCTATCTCCGCGGCGGGCCGGCTCAGCGGGAAATGGAGGTCTTCGCCGGCGGCGTCATCGCCGGAGACGCGCTGACCGGGTTCTATACCGGCATCGTATCCAACCTGCGGCGGTAGGCGCGGCCGCCTTCGTTGGCCCGCCCGCCCTGCGGTCACGGTATCGTTTCAGCCGATATTATACTGGCCGGCGCCGATCGCGACCGTCGTCGTCATGGCCGGGACA